>CATLPS010000001.1 GCA_950054535.1 uncultured Chlamydiae bacterium
TGGGTAGCCTCTGCGTTCCTTAGTAAGAAGCAGCCTACTCCATGCTTTTTTTATTTACATGCTATTTCAATTTTGACATGAAGGCTATTGTGCAACAAGGCCCAGATGAGAGCTCTTGTATAAAAAATCTAATAATTGTTAACTAAACTCTAAATATTTTGCTTATTTTTTTAATAAAAATAAATAAGAAACTTTTATCATATCTTAATATAATTCTGTTAATTTATTTTTTTTAAAAAAAACTAATAGTTTTAAAATGAGTAACTTTTTTTTCTCTCTTCCTAGCTTTTTTCCTTTTAATGCATGTAACAAAGAGGATAACTCTTCTTTATTCACACTTGCAAAAATCGCTAAACTTTCTAAAAAAATTGATAGTTATCTTTGCTGTTTCTTTTATAGTACAGCTGCTATCAGTCTTTTTTTTCCGGCATTTACAGCTGTTGCAGTAATTTCAGGAGTAGCTCTTATTGTTTTAACAGTTGCTTGTGAAATTTTTGAACAACGAAAAAAAAATTATTATCATTTAAATAGTTTCCATTCATTTTCTTATTCTGTATCTACATACTATAAAAGTTTTTAATAAAACTAAAACTTTATTGTTAATTATTTTTTTATTAATCCATTTTGCAATCTCCCAAGAGCTTTTGTGCTCTTTTTTATGTCAGCTGAAGTTCCCTCAAAGTTAATCGCATTCATAATTAAAATAACTAGGAATGATTTTGTCTAAGAAGCAAAGCTTATAGATTTTTAGAGGCGAAATTTTGAAAGAAGAAAGTGAGACAATAATCGTACCAATAGTTGGATTTGTAAATGACGAAAAAGAAAAACATTAGAAAATGTGGTTAGTTTACCATGAAAATTCATTATACTACTTAGTAATATCTAAGGACTAAACAGTGCTTATGCAAAAAGTATACATCGCAACATGTTCTACCAAAAAAATCAATAAAAAATTAAAAAAATAAAAATCAATTTTTTAAAACAGTAGTTTAAAATTAATTAAAAATAATTTATTGTCTACTCTTGTATTTTTCAATAAGAATTCAACTATGAAAATTTTTTTAATTGCTTTAATTAAATTATATCAATGGACAATTAGCCCTTTGATAGGCCACTCTTGTCTTTTTAAGCCTACTTGCTCTTGCTATATGATCATAGCGCTTCAAAAGTATGGTTTAATTAAAGGTTTTTGGATTGGACTTAAACGCATTTTTAGATGTCGACCTGGCAATGAAGGTGGGGAGGATCCAGTCCCTTAAAACATTATTAATAGATTTAGAGTGATTGAAATTTTATTTTTATAATTATTTTTTTTAGTTTGCAGAATATAATTTGTTCACTTGAAAAGATTTAAAATATATTGTAAATAGTAGAAGTCATTTAGAAGTGCATAAAGTTTTTGATGTTAATCTATGAATGTCTGCAAATTAACCTTTTAAGTAACTTTCTTCATTTTAAGTGGAAGAGAATAGGAGCAAAAGACTCCAAGATTTAATGATCAATGGGTTATTATCAAATTATTGCCATTACCACCATTCAAAAGAATAGGTAGGCCGAATTTTACATGGATGCAGAGAAAGTAGCGTAGATGATTCGTTTGTTGGAAGAGATATGATGTTTACTGAAGCAATTTTTTAGAGGTGTCGATCACCATGATCTGCTTAGATAAACGATTTGCAGATAGGTTCATTTTTTAGAACTTTAAAAAGTGAACGATAACAACCAAATTGAAAAAAAATATTGTTAATTTAATTCAAAAAATAATAGTTAAGACAGTAAGATTTAAATATCTTGCTGTCTTAATTTAGATAGTTTTGTTAAGTTGAGTGCGCTAAGAAATCACAAACAATAGGCATGCTAATTTCAATCGGCCACGGCATTTGCTCTTGAGAGGGAGAGGCTAACAACTGACCAGAAAACTGATCCTGATTAAGTGAAAGATAATCGGGGACAGACCGAGAAGAGTTGATAGATTCGCCGATGATTTTCATCGTTCTTGATTTTTCTTTAACTGAAATCACCATTCCAGGTTTTACTTGAAAAGAGCGACGGTCTACTTTTTTACCATTTACTAAAATATGGCCATGCGAAACAAGTTGGTGAGCGCCAAAAATCGTAGGTGCTAATTTCAAACGATAAACAATATTATCTAAACGGCACTCTAACATTTGTGTGAAAAAATCAGCTGTGTTTCCCACCATTTGAACAGCCTTTTTGTAATAAGCAACTAACTGTTTTTCACTTAGCATTCCATAAATTGCTTTAAGCTTTTGCTTTTCTTCGAGTTGTAGCCCATAGTCAGATTTTTTTCTTCTACGAGCACCATGCACACCTGGGGGATTTGGTTTATGCAATAAGGGATTACGCACGCGTCCAAATATATTAACGCCATACCGGCGAGCAATGCGATTTTTATTACCTGTATAACGAGCCATTTGTTCTCCTAAAGATTTCTTATTGACGACCTTTTAAATTAGTCGCAAATGCGAAGTATGTCAAAAAGACTATTTTTTTTCAAGGCAATAGATAAAAGGATAAAAAAGATTTAAAAATCAAGGTGTTCGTTAAGTGCCTTGCGCCTGAAATAAAAACTTTTCTATATTTTTATTAAAGACTTTGATTAGATAAAGTTAAATTTTTAACTTATAGCTAGGCTAAAGTATGGAAGAGCCACAAAATGAAAGAAAAAATTCTTTTAATTTTGAAATAGCATTGAAGCAATTTTCACTTGAGTCTGAGCGTCTGGATTGGATTTATCAAAGCTTAGAAAAACGCTTTGATTCCATTCAAAAAAGCTTAAATGAATCACAATTGCATCTATCTGCTAGATTAGCTGAGCTTAATTTTATTAACATTTATTTTAAAAAAATTTTAGATCATATTTCGCAAGGAATTTTGTTTATTAATAGCCAAGGAATTGTAACAACTTACAGCCGGGCTGCTCAAAATATCTTAGGTGTAGAAGAAAAAAAATTATTATTTCACCCTTTCCATCCTCTGTTTTCAGATGATTTTTTTGGGTTTTCTCTAACAAATGCTCTGCAAACGCAAATTTCTCCTAAAATGAGCCATATTAAATGGCAAAAATCTCTAGAGGAGGAGCTTCAATTAGAAATTGAAACCACTTTTGTTTTTGATGTTACTCCTTTTGCTATTGACTCTTTTTGCGTGAAACAGTCTTTTTCTCATGGGCTATTGATTATCATTCGTGATGTTACAGAGATGCGCCGTTTACAATTAGTTGTCAATCGCCATGATGTATTAAAGGAGTTAGGAGAGATGGCAGCACACCTGGCACATGAAATTAGAAATCCCTTAGGTGGAATCAAAGGATTTGCTTCTCTTTTATATCAAGACCTTCAAAATCAACCAAATTTGCAGCCTTTGGCAGCACAGATTTTACAAGGAACTGATAGCCTTAATCATTTAGTAACGACTATCTTAAACTATACCCGCATCCCAGAACTTTCTTTAGAAGAAACAGAGCTTATAGGCTTTTTTCAAGCGTTAAAACAATGGATAGAAGCAGATCCCGCTTGGAATCAACAAATCAATTTTACCGTTCATTGTGAGGAAAATCAGTTGATTGCCTCCATAGACCGCTCGCTTTTTAAATCAGCCATGCTCAACTTAATAATAAATGCCTCACAAGCTATTTCTGAAAAAGGATCCATTTATATAGAGATAAAAAAACAGGAAAGTAATGCATTGATTGCTATTTCTGATACTGGGTGTGGAATTAACCCTGCTAACTTAAGTAAAATTTTTTCCCCCTTTTTTACTACCAAAGCTCGTGGTACAGGTCTTGGACTGGCAGAAGTGCATAAAGTGATTCAAACACATGCGGGTGAAATTACAGTGAACTCTAAACTGGGCGAGGGTAGCTGCTTTAGAGTAAAAATTCCTTTAAAAATAAAAGAATAAGGTAAATTTAAACAATGTCAATTGAAAAAATTTTAATTGTAGATGATGAATTGTTGATGCGCAACTTTTTGGTAGAAGCACTTAAGAGAAAAAAAATAGAAGTGATGGCAGTAGAAACAGGAGAAAAAGCACTTAAGCTTTTAAAAGAACAAAGCTTTGATATGGTAATTACTGATTTGAAAATGCCAGGTATGACAGGCATAGAAGTGCTAAAAAAAATAAAAGAATTTTCAGCTAACACGTTAGTAATGATCATGACCGCTTTTGGATCAATAGAAAATGCTGTAGAAGCAATGAAAGCAGGAGCTTTTCACTACCTTATTAAACCTTTTTCCATAGAAAGCTTAATGGCTAACATTGAAAAAGCAAATCAGCACTCTGCTTTGCTGCAAGAAAATTACTATTTGCGGCAACAAACAGCAACCGCTGCTGTAAAAGAAGACATTATTGCAGAAAGTAGTTGCATGAAAGAAATTTTACAAAATATTGACCAAATTGCCAAAAGCCAAGCGAGTGTGTTGATTCATGGAGAAACCGGTACAGGCAAAGAGGTGATTGCTCAGCTTATTCATCATCGATCTTTAAGAGCAGATCAGCCCTTTATCAAGGTTAATTGCGCTGCTTTGCCAGAAACGTTAATTGAATCAGAGCTTTTTGGTCATGAAAAAGGTGCCTTTACAGGAGCTTTAAATAAAAGGCTAGGTCGTTTTGAACTTGCTAATAAGGGTTCTTTATTGTTAGACGAGATCACAGAAATTCCTCATAACTTACAAGCAAAACTACTGAGAGTGATCCAGGAACAAGAATTTGAAAGAGTTGGAGGAAGTAAACCTGTCCAAGTAGACGTGAGACTTATTTCTACTACTAATAGAGACTTAAAAGAAGCAATTGCCGATAAGGTTTTTCGCGAAGATCTTTATTATCGTTTAAATGTCGTTCCAATTTATTTAAAGCCGCTTCGCGAAAGAAAAGAAGATATTATTCCTCTTGCTAATTATTTTATTGATAGAATGTGCCGTGAAAGCCACCAAAAAAAAAGAGTACTTAGTTTAGCAGCTCAAGATAAACTCTTAAGTTACTGCTGGCCTGGAAACGTACGAGAATTAGCTAATGTAGTGGAAAGAGCGATTGTGATGGATAAAAAAGAACAAATCGAAGCAAATCACCTCTATCTAGAAGAACTTTTTTCTTTAAAAGGAAAAACTTTAAAAGAATTAGAAAAACAGCTGATTGTAGAGACCCTGCAAAATCATCCAGTAGAAGCAAAAGCTGCGGAAACTTTAGGAATTAGTCTCAAAGACTTAAGAGATAAGTTACAACAGTATCAGATCGTTTAAAATACTGCTTAAAATAGTTAAAAATCACTAGGTTTGATTTTTTTTTGAGCGAGGGATTTTGCCATGTTATGAAAAATAATTAAGTGAAAGGGAATAAGGCAATACCAATAAAACCTTCCGAAGACTCCTTTGGGCCTAAATGTGGCAGTTTGTATGAGTTCCATCTTACTTTCATTAATTTCAAACTCCAGCCATGCTTCCCCAGGCAGCTTCATTTCTGCAAATAAAATAAGGTGAGTGCGGGTTTCATTTGCTAATAATACTCTCCAAAAATCAATAGAGTCGCCTGCTGATAGCTCATAAGGGTGTCTCCTTCCTCGATTCATTCCTGTGCCTCCCATGATTTTGTCAATAAGGCCTCTTAAACTCCAGGCCCAATTCATAGAGTACCACCCCTTACTTCCTCCTATAGACCAAATGCGATCTTTCACTTCATCAATAGGGAGAGTAATTTTGATTTTTCTTTGATCTTTTAAACAGCCTTCTTTGGGAACTTCAATAATATCGTGAATATCAGCGTTAACTTTTTCTAATTCCCAAGAATCCATCCAAGTAGAAACAACTTCATTTTGATGGATTTTTAAAAAGGCCATTTCTAAAGCTTCTTCATAAGTTAAGCATTGATGAGGCAGCTCAGAGTCAATTGCTCTATCAATTTTACGCGTGTTTTGACGCATGCTTTCTACTAAATACTTGCAAATTGAAAAACGAACAGAAGAGATTAGTACAAGCCAGTAGCTGGATAATCTTGGAGTAAGAACCGGCACATCAATAATATAGCGTTTTAATTTTCTAAATTTGGCATACCGCATTAAAACTTCTTTAAAGGTGATGGCCTGCGGGCCGCCGATATCATAAGTATGATGATAGCAGTTTGCATTTAGCAAAACAGCACAAAGATAAAAAAGAACATCACTAATAGAGATAGGTTGGCAAAAATTTTTTACCCATTTAGGAGCGATCATTAAAGGAAGGATCTCTACTAAATCACGAATAATTTCAAAAGAGGCGCTTCCTGCTCCAATAATAATGCTCGATCTTAAAATTGTGCATGGAATAGAGCTGTTCTTTAAAATTTTTTCTACAGATAGCCTTGAGTGTAGGTGAGGAGAGAGTGTCTCTTCATCTTCAATAATTCCACTAAGAAAAATAATTTGTTTGCAGTTTGTTTTTTCAATTAACGTAATGAAGTTACTAGCAAGCGATTCTTCTTCTTCTTTTAGATTAGCAACTAATCCTCCCATGGAGTGCAGTAGATAATAGGCAGCTTCAATTTCTTTTGGAAAAGGCTCGACATGGTCAATGTCTCGCAGATCACCATGTAGAGTATAGATATTAGAACCGGTAGGAAAAGCAAGATCAAGTCCTTTGAAGCGGGTTAAAGCATACACTTCATGATTTTGATCAAGGAGTTGATAGACTAAACGTTTTCCAACAAAACCTGTTGAGCCTGTAACCAGTACTTTTCCCATTTTACTATCCTTAAGAGTCGTTGTTTTATTATAAAGGAATCCAGTCTTTGTCACTTCTGAAGGATTTCAATCCTTTTTTTCTCTGTTTAAGGCTATTATTTTCTTTATTTTTTAAAGTTGCTTTTTTTTTATTTTTTCGCAGCGCTTCAAGGGTCATTTTAAAAAGGCGCATATCTCGTTTAATTTTAACCACTCGCTCTATTGCGCGTTTGTCTCTAGTAGACATATTGACAGACTGATTTTCACTCAGTTTTAATAAAGAGAGTTCTGCTTTTTCTTCTGATAAAACTTTTTTATCCAGTAATGTTTGTTCCAATTTTTGATATTTCTCTTGTAAAAGTTGCAGGTCGTGTTTAATTTCTTCTGGTACTTTAGAAGAGATTTTACTTTGTTCTTGAATCAGTTCCATTAGCTTAGTTAATTGATTTAAGATAGGTACAAAAGGGTTTTGGCTTTCCATGATCTCTCCTTATTAGCTACTTTTCATTCACTATACCATTCTAAAAAAGAGAGTTCAAAATATAATTACCTATTTTTTTTAAATTTTAATATAAATCTAATATTTTCGCTTTTTCTAAAAGCATTAAATAAGAAGGAAAACCTGATTTTAGATGAAATTTTTGATGGGAATCTAACCAGCCATATTGAAGAGACTGAGGAGAGGCTAAAGCTACAAAACAAGCTTTAAGAAAATAGTTATATCCAAGTACTTGGCGAATAGCTTTTTGATTCACTTGCGTCGCTTTGCATTCAATTAAAACTAAAGGAAAAAAAGGAGGGTTTTTGTAAAAATCTTTAGCTAAGATTAAGATGTCGAGCCGCCGACAAGGAGGGCGAATCAGAGGATCTTTATAAAAAGGTAAGCAGTTAATATTTTTTTCAATTAAAATCTGATGGCTAGGGTAACCAAGTTCAAGTATAAGATAATTAAGTAGCGACTGTCTGACCCTCTCTTCCGGAGAGGCTTTAATTCTACGTTTACGGATAGAACAAAAAAGAGAGTCAGACACTTAAAAAAAGATTTGAAATTAATATTTAGGTTCAATCACGCCATAATTATTATCTTTTCGGCGATAAATTACATTAATTTTTCGATTTGAATCGTTGATAAAAATAAGAAAAGCATCTTGTGATAATTCCATTTTCATTACCGCTTCATCGTAAGTGAGAGTTTTTAACGGTAGGGTTTTTTGTTTTAAAATAGAATGAGGCCTAAATCCTTCTGCATCTTCTTCCTCTTCCTCACTTTCAAATTTTAGTACATTTACGTTCATATCGATAGGTAGAGGATGCTTCACATGATGATCTTGAATTTTGCTTTTATAGCGACGAAGCTGCGCTTCTAATTTATGAACGGCTTTATCAATAGAGGCGTACATATCTGTAGAAGTTGCGTTGCTCGTGATTTTCATTCCGCCAAACTTCAAAACAATATAGACATGATGGTCTAGTTTTTGAGCTTCCATTACAACGTTTAAATCGATAATCTTATCGATAAACTTTTCTATTTTAGATAGTTTTTCTAAGACATACTCTTTCATAGGTTCGGTAACATCAATATGACGGCCTGTAATGCGGATCTCCCAAGTTTGGTTGGTAAACTCTAAAGATTTTTCTTTATGATTCATAAGTTACCTCAAATAAATTATGGTTGTTTTCATTTCTATCTAACGCCGGCTGCTTAATAAGCAAGCCATGTAAATCTTTTTTATCATTACAAAAGATTAGCAGTTAAACAAATGAATTGAAATGATAAACTGCTAACCTCATTGATTAAAACGTTTTTCAGTTTTTTTAAATTGAGATTAACAGATATCTTAAAAAATTTACAAAAAAGAAAAGAGATCGATGGGCTTTAAAAAAGATATTTTTTTTAACCAAACAGAAATTGCACCGAAGAGGGCTCGAACCTCTAACCACCCGGTTCGAAGCCGGGTACTCTATCCATTGAGCTATCGGTGCACGAAGCAACTCATCAAGTAAATGTTATTTTACTTTTGTAAGTTGTTAATATAATTGTTAGGAAGGTTATAAGTCAAATGAGATTTTGTAAATGAGAAAACATCAAACAACAACTGGAATTATCTTAAATCTTTTTCCTTTGCGTAATGCTCATCAAATCATCACTCTTTTTACTTTAGATTTTGGGCTAATAAAAGTTGTTTGTTATGGTAGTCAAAGTTTAAAGTCTAAATGGCACAGCTTATGCAAAGCTTTAAGCGAAGTGGAAATTGTTTTTGTTGATAAGGGAACAGAGCTTTTTGACTGTTCTGACTTAAGTTTAGTAAATGCATATGAAAACTTAAGAGGTGACTTTAACTTTCTTAACATCGCTTGTGATATGCTATACTGCTTAAACTTGTCGCAACTTTTAGAAAAACCTGCTCCTAAACTTTATGCACTATTAGTCTATTATTTAAGAAAAATTGATCAAATTAAAGATCCTTGGAGATTAAGTTTAAGTTTTCGCCTAAAATTGCTCTATCACGATGGTTTGCTTTGCGTTCCCTTTATTTGCCAACAATGTAGTCAATTAATTTATACAGAGGCCTATTTTTTTGATGGAGTAGCTAACTGCCAGCACCACCATCTTTTTCCTGATGCAATTTTTTTCGATGCAGAAGAACTATTAGCTATTTATTCGTTAGCTACTGTTAAAAGTTACGTAGATTTAGAAAAAATCTATCTTCCAGCTCAAATTAAAAACAAAATTTTTGCTCTTTTCAAAGACTGTTTAAATCATGGATAATATCTGTTGCTAGTATCAAGCGAAGTTGGTATAACTATAGCATTATGCGAAAGTGGCGGAATGGTATACGCGCTACCTTGAGGTGGTAGTGAGGGTTTTCCTCTTAGGGGTTCAAGTCCCCTCTTTCGCATCTTCTTACTTTACCTAAGGCGTTTTATGAACTGTCTGGCTTTTTGCACAGCAACTTCATATTTAATTAAACCCTTTTATGACAGTATCAAACCAAACGCTACTTTTTATCGAGATGTAGTTCATATTTCCGTGCCCGGGGACATTCAAGGGGATCTTTTTTTCTTTTCTTACGGAGCTACGGTAAGTTGGGGATTGACAAATGAGCAGTGTCAAGGCTATTTAAATCAAATAAGGCAGTTTGAAGAAAACTCTTTAAATGATATAGAAAGTGATGAATTTTCCTTTACATTTGGTAAAACTGCTAAATTTGCAGATGATGAAATTACTCTTCCAGATCAAGAAATTTTAACTAAGCTGGCTATTTCTCATGGAATTGCACAGTCTGTTAAGCTAGGAACTTTTGAAAAGAAAAGCCGACACTCTTTTAATCATACGAAGCACATACCAGAAGAACTTGCTATGAGAGGAAAAATTGGCCTTTCTCGTAAAGAGATTCGTCGTAAAATGGGCGAGCTTTTTATCGAACGCAATTCTATTAATCTGCACATGGACGTTTTAGATACTCCTGAATTTTTTTGGGAATATTCTGAATTAGAACCGCTTTACGCTTTAACTGCCAACTATCTAGATGTAGAAACACGGGTAGAAGTGCTTAATTATCGTTTAAACGTCGTTAAAGAGTTATTTGAAATGCTTGGTAATGAGTTAAATCATCAACACTCTAGCCGATTAGAATGGACTATTATTTTTCTTATTGTAATTGAAGTATTACTTACTTTGATTATTAATGATTTGCCTTGGAAGTTTTAAATACCAATAATTTTAATTAGCGCGTTTCTTTTTTAATGTTATTAGAAATAAAATTTAGCTGTTAATTATTTTTTTAAATTTTGTTGTTAAAGTTTACTAAAAGAGCGTTTTTATTCTTCTCTTTTGTCTATTTTTAACATGTTAGTTAGTGAATCGATCAAAGGCGTAAGCACTAAATTATTCAATTCTTTTTTTCTAAAAACTGGATGATCAACAATGCATTCATCTGTTTTTATTGCTGTTTCCCAAACTTCATTATCAAAGTTATAAGTAACTTCTATTGCAGCAGGTTTATGTATGTCTAAAGAAATGACTTCGTTTTTTTCCACTGCTTTTGGAAAAAAGCTAACAATAAAACCAGCTTTTTGCTCAGGGTGGTAGTTGTCAACAAACGCTTTTGCTAATGGCCAGTAAAAGTGTAGGAAGGAAACAACATTAACAAAGTCTTTAGGTTGGTCTAAAGAACTATTATAAATAGTATCCAGCTCATGCTCATATTCTTTTAATTCATTAAAAAAAGTATTTTTAATTTTAGTATTCTGATTATTAAATACATACCAAGAATAAAGCAAGTTAATCGTTGTTAACTTTCCAAGTTGCTGCTCTAAAAACTGCTTTTTTAGACTTTCACTTTCTGTACTTTGATAAATAATTCGTAATACCTCACTTAAATATTTAAAGTTAGCAGCATTCTGAATGATAATTACAAATTTTTTATCTCTTAACTCATTATTTTCAGGAGCCTGTCCTATTTGCTTTAATTTTTGTGCGAACAACTTCACTCTTTTATCCAAAGGAAGTTTGTCTTCTTCAGGTGGAATGCAAAGAATTTGCCCAGCGCCAGCTATTTGTGCAAGTGATTTAAATAAAGGAAACATTTTTTACCCCTTTTAGCAAAAAAAAATAATCTAAAATGGTTGAATTGTCAATAATAATTACTTATTTCAAGCATTATTATTACAATAGTTTATTGTAAGTAATTTTTTAAAAAACTTTCGGCTTTGATTGTTTTGTAAAGAAACAGATCACTCGCCTTTAAATTTGTAAAAATTGCCCCAACTATTCCACAAAAAGCAAATAAGCCAAATTGTTGAATAAAATGAATCACTTTATCCGTAAAACTTTTAGGCCAATAAATAATAAATTCTTCGCTTATAACAAAACCACCAAATAAAAAGCGCACTAAAAAAACAGTTGCTGCAGAAAAAAAACTAATTAAAAAAATTTTTAGAATAAAAAAAAGGTTTTGGTTGGTTAAAAAAGAAAGATGAAGGTTTTTATAAAGAAGATAAAAGTTGACCCAGCTACTTATACTGGTTGCTAACGCTACACTGCAGGCACCCCATTTAAAAATAAAAATAAAAAGAAAGTTAAGAATGGTATTTGCGATAATGTTGAGGATAGAAGTTTTAACAGGCAGAAGATAATGATTATTGGCATAGCAGGCAGGAGCTAAAATTAAAATGGCTGTCATAGGTAGTAGTCCAACTGCATATCCCCAAAAGCAAAGGGTTGTCTGTAAAATAGCAAAGTCGTTAAATCCTCCTCGACCATAAATCAAGTTAATGACTGTATCTCCCATGCAAAAAATGATTGCTGTGATAGGAATCATGATTGCTATTGCTGACACTAATCCAAAACGAAGAAAATAAGTAAAACGCTCTAGCTGTTTTGATCGAGCAGCTCGCGAAAGGGGAGGTAAAATAGCACTGGCGATCGCAATTCCAAAAAGGGCAAGGGGCAGCTGCTGCAGTCGCATAGCAAACCATAAAATAGCAGGTCCTTCTAATTGGGCATAGCGAGCAAAAATCGAATCAAAAAAAGTATTAATTTGCGTAGCTGCTACTCCCACCATCCCTAAAAATAGCGGTTTAAAAATAGGTTGAATACGAGCGAAATGACTAGCTAATTTTTCTGTAAACAAAAACTGTTTTTCTTGGTAAATCAAACTATAAATTTTTGGTAGGGTAAAGACCCATTGAAAAAAACAACCAAAGATAATTCCTAAAGATAAATAAAACATTTCCGGTTGCAAATGATAGTAACTTAAGACAAAAACGGAAAGGATCCAGATGCAGTTAAAAACAATAGGCGCTGCGCTACTTATAAAGAAATGACGATTACACTGAAGAAGCGATGCATTCAGCCCATATAAGCAGATAAATAATAGACTGGGTAACATCAAAAGAGTAAGAAAGACAATTTCTCTATTTTTTTCCGAGATAAAACCTGCTTTAAGTACTAAGCTTAATATTAAACTACTACTACCGATTACTAACAGAAGTGTTAAAGATAAAATTAAAGTTAAACTTATGAAAAAACGGTGCGCTTCTTTTTCACTTTTTAAACGCACTTCCTCAAATTTAGGAATAAAGGCAGATTGTAGCGCTCCTTCTCCAAATAAACGTCTCATCAGATGGGAAAAACGAAAAGCAAGTAAAAAAGCTGCTACTGTGGGATCAATCCCAAAAAAGTAGGCCATGGTAATATCGCGGCCCATACCCGAAACTCTGCTAAGAAAAGTTCCGGAAAAAAAATATTTAGCAGATTGTTTAATTGTAAAGGTAGAATCAGTCATTTTTAAAAGTCAATATCACTTTTTTAAATAAAATAAAAAATACTATTATTAATTTGTTTTTATTACATTAGTCATTTACTTTTATTAATTTTTTTAACAACTATAAAATCAAAAAACAGATGAAAATCAAGGCGGTTTTTTAAAGAGTTATTTTGTTCCACTTTCTTTTTGTTAGATTGTTAGCTTATAGAAAAGCAATAAGTTCTGCCAATATTTCTTTTTTATTTACTGTATTCAAAATGATTGTTAACGACAAAGATTCAGGTAAAAGCTAAATGAAGGAATAGATAAGGTGAGGTAATCAAAAAAAAACGATCGCTTTTTCTATTCTTTTATCACTTCTTCTCCTTGTCAATAACCTTAAAAGGGTGATAAACTTCAGCTCAAGAATTTTGTTTAAAAAATTAAAAAAGTATACAAGGAAAAAAAAGTGGCCTCCTCTTTTAAAGCGCTCACTTTAGGCGCACATACTTCAACGGCAGGCGGGCTACATCATGCTCTTTTGCAAGGAAAAGAAATTGGCGCCAATACAGTGCAAATTTTTACTAGTAATCAAAGACAATGGAAAGGCCGGCTTTTAACTAAAGAAATTCTCGATCTTTGGCATCAAACTTTAACAGAGGTAAGCTTTGACCTAATCATGAGCCATGCCAGTTATTTAATTAACTTAGGTTCTCCATCAGAAGAAACTCTGCAAAAATCTCAAGAAGCGTTTTCAAAAGAGCTAGATCGCTGTCATCAGCTAAAAATTTCTTATTTAAACTTTCATCCGGGCGCTGCAGTGGGAAGAAGCGTAGAAGAGTGCCTTGAATCTATAGTTAAAAGTCTACTACAGCTAGAAAAACAGTGCCAAAAAGGACCGACTCGGCTTTTGTTAGAAAGTACAGCTGGGCAAGGCACTACAGTAGGCTTTTCTTTTGAGCAGCTTAATTATATTATCAGTAGAGTTAAAGACAAGCTTCCCATAGGAGTATGTATTGATACCTGTCATAGTTTTGTAGCTGGCTATGATTTGCGCAGTGCAGATTCTTTTGAAAAAGTACTAGATCAGTTTGAGTTAATCATTGGCCTAAAGCATCTTTATGCGTTTCACGTAAATGATTCAGTGAAGGATTTAGGCTCCCATGTAGACCGTCATGCTCCGTTAGGAGAGGGAAAGATAGGATGGCCAGCTTTTGAGTTTTTAATCACACACCAAAGAACGCGGCATTTGCCTATGTATCTAGAAACTCCTGGTGGAGTAGAAAACTGGAAAAAAGAAATCACCGCCTTAAAAACTATTGTAGATAAATTGCCTTAAGGAATCTCTATGCGCATTAAAATTAAAGAAATAAAAAGTAAAACAAAAGACAGTTCTTTTATCGGTAGTGAACTTACCATTAAGGGGTGGGTACGTACTGTTCGTATGCAAAAAAGTTTTGCGTTCGTTGAAGTAAACGATGGATCTACCCTTTCTAACTTGCAAGTCATTGTGAATTTAGAGGGTAATCAAGCTTTATTAGAAGAGCTTTCTACTGGTTGCTCTGTAGCTGTGACAGGAATAATTGCCTCCAGTTTAGGAAAAGGGCAGGGAGTAGAAATGCAAGCTTTGACTATGAAAATCATGGGTAAATGCGATGCAGAAACTTATCCTTTACAAAAAAAAAGGCATAGTTTTGAGTTTTTGCGTACCATTGCTCATTTAAGGCCGCGTACAAATACTTTAGGAGCAGTAGCCAGAGTGCGAAATGTTTTGGCTTTTGCTACCCATCGTTTTTTTCAAAAAAAAGGGTTTTTATATGTGCATACTCCATTAATTACTACTTCTGATTGCGAAGGAGGAGGAGAGATGTTTCAAGTAACGACTTTGGATTTAAATCATCTTTCTAAGGAAAATCAACAAGTTAATTATTCTAAAGACTTTTTTTCTAAGCCCGCTTATTTAACCGTGTCTGGACAGCTCAATGGCGAAATTTATGCTTGTAGTCTTTCTGATATTTACACCTTTGGTCCTACTTTTAGAGCAGAAAACTCTAATACTTCTCGTCATTTAGCAGAGTTTTGGATGATAGAGCCAGAAATGGCCTTTGCTGATCTTCATGACAATATTGATCTAGCTGAGGCTTATTTAAAAGAGGTAGCGGACTCTGTACTCAATGAGTGTGTAGAAGATATGGAATTTTTTGATCAAAGAATTTCACCGGGAATTATTGAGCGGCTAAGGCAGTTGACAAGCGGCTCATTTGAAAGAATAACCTATACTGCGGCAATAGAAATTTTGCAAAAAGCGAATAAAAAATTTGAATTTCCTATTAATTGGGGAAATGACCTTCAGTCGGAACATGAGCGTTTTTTAGCAGAAGAATTTTTTAAAAAAGCCGTTGTCATTACAGACTATCCAAAAGAAATTAAAGCATTTTATATGCGTAGTAATGATGACCAAAAAACCGTAGCTGCTATGGATATTGTTGTCCCTAAAATTGGTGAGCTAGTAGGAGGTAGTCAAAGAGAAGAGCGGCTAGAGCTACTAGAAGCAAAAATGAAAGAAAATAGTTTACCTCTAAAAGACTATTGGTGGTATTTAGAACTGAGAAAATATGGTTCTGTACCTCATGCTGGCTTTGGAGTGGGGTTTGAGAGGCTTGTACAATTTGCTACCGGCATGGAAAACATTCGCGACGTGATTCCGTTTCCGCGCTATCCCGGCAACGCTGAGTTTTAAGAGGATCCATTTTATGCAGAGGCTTTAATTTTAAAAGTCGCTGCATCCTTTTTTTCAAAATAGATATTCATCTGAATTTGAACTTGTTGCAAGAGTTTTTCCTCAATTTTAAATAACGAATCTTGATAATTTCCTATTGTTTTACTCAGTTGATCGCTAATTTGATCAATATTTAAAAGTGTAATCATCTTTTGATTGTTCAATAAAGGAGAAACATTGCGTGGAACTCCTAAATCAATAATTAATTTCTTTTGATGGTTTAATAAAGGAGCATCCTGAATAAGATAGCTAGAAGCTTTTGTGCCAAAAATAATCCAGTCATAATGCCTCCACTGATGAAGTTGAGACCATTTTAGCCAACGAATTTCTTGAGTTTTTGCTAGATCGCAGGCTTTTTTATCTGTTCGGTTACAGATAGAAATATCTTTTACTCCTCTCTTTTTTGCATAATTTAGTACTTTTTTATTAATTTCTGAAACACCGACAAATAATAAACTGGATAAGCAGTAATCTCTAAAGTGCTGTTTAGCAGTAGAAAAAATGGCTTGGGGCAAGCTAGGCATTCCCCGATTGATGAAAAACTCTGTACGAATTCTTTTGGCTATTGCAAGCGACTTTTGAAATAGAAAATGCAGCTCTTTGGAAAGAACTTGTTGATTGGAGGCTAGCTCATAAGCTACCTTTATTTGGCCTAAGATCTCTGTTTCCCCTAAAATAGCGCTGTCTAAGCCACAAGCTACTTTCATCAAATGAAAGAAGCACTCTTTATGAAAAAAAGAGTAAAGTTTTTGATCAAAGCTTTCCTGCAGTTTTTGTCTTAATAAGGTAAGGAGTTGGCTATGAATAAAAGGCAAGTTTTTGCCACTAAAATAAATCTCTATGCGATTACACGTTGATAAAATCACAAAATAGGAATTTTTTAAACGAAACCGAAGCTGAGGGTAAAGCTGCTGGCAAATAATTGCCAAACGCTCTCTTAAATTGACATTTGCTAATTTATAATTAACTCCAATGATCCCAATTTCCATTCATTAACCCTCGATTAGTCTTTTGCACATCTGTTTTAGACCGTTGTTAAATCATGGGCTTATAAAAAAAAATATCATTATTTGTCAAATTTATTTCTTTATTTTAGTTTTTTGTTGAAATGATAAATTAAAATATTAAATTAATTAAATTAAATATTTAATTTTATTAAAATAATATAATTTAAAATTTATTTAAAAAAACAAAAAAATACTGTTTTTATTAATTAATTTTAAGCGTATTCTTTTACCAAAAAAAATTAATAAAAATTAAATATTTGAAAATTGATAATGATAGAAACAAATTTTGGACAAAATAATTTTTTAATAGAAAATTATTTTAAGGAAGCTAGTGAACTTGCAAAAAAACATGAAAAAAAATCCTTTAATTTCTCTAAGCCGCTACCCCCACTTTGCTCTATACCTACGGATTTTTATCATTTTGAAAAAAATGAGAATAGAGTAGAAATTTCCTTACCAAAAGAAGCAAGCAAACAAAGGAATCTCATCTATATTGTTTTACAAAAATTTGAGGAAAAAGCCATTTACATTGGTAAAACGGAACAAACATTAGCTAGTAGGGTCTCTTCTCATCTCTCTTTAATAAACTCAAAAAATCAACATAAATCCACCCTACATGAAAGAATTTTTGCTCAACCAGATCATTTTGCTTTAGCTATTCTCTATCAACTAAAGCCAAAAGAGCATAGACGTTGGGTAGATAGCCCTTATGATACCAATATTGACTTGGTGGAAAAAAAATTTATCAAATTTTATCAACGTCAATTTTCTTTAATGAATCAAAATAAAGGAGGAGGAGGTGGAAGAAGTTTACGAGCAGAACAACCTTCTTATTATGCTGTTCCTAAAAATTTATTCCATTGCTCTTTAGTAGCTTCAAAAATTAGGATGCAATCCTCAGTTTTAAAACTTACAGATCCTTTATCTATCGTAACAACTTATAGACAAGAAAAAGAGCGCGCTCATGCAGAATATAAAGTATTTGGTTGCATCTACAGCTTTAAAAGAAAAGAAAAAAGATTATCTAATCCTGATTTGCAACTTTTTTGCTCAGGTTCTAAAAGAGCTAGAGAAAGTATGGGCCCTTTATTAAAAAAATATAAAATAGGGGCTTCTTATCTACCTAAATATGAAGAAGATTTTTTAGTAGAAGAAGAGCAAACTGTGACGCATTATATTGGAATGGCAGCAAACCCACTGAAAAGAATTAATACGCATCTTACAAAAGCAAAAAAATATTTATCGCCTAACTTTTCTTCTCAGTATATCTGTGATAAAATGGATGATAAAAAAGTTTTTATAAAAGAGTTGGCAACCAACTTTAATGACTTTGAAGTTTCGGTTTTACCGATAAAATATCTTAAGCCCAGTCAACTATCTCGTGAAGAGCAGTTAGATTTTGAATTTTTTACTAGTATTGCGATGGTCGAAAAATATGTCATTAAACTAATGAGAGAAAATGGCCCTGTTTATAATCAATTAGGCGGAGGAAACGGTTCTATTGCAAGTGAGCTTTGCCAATCTGTTTTCCCTATTCCCTTTAAAATGTAGATGCGATGAAGAATAGGCTGTACTTAAGTAAATAGCATCTTTATTTAATTTTTTAATTGTTGTTGATTAAATACTATATCTTTAGTTTTTACTGTAAACAAATTTACTTATACTACTGCGCATTAGATCTTTTCATGGCATTGTTCTTTAAAGCACAAAGGACATTGCCTTTCATTGCTACCCACTGTTACCAACTAGATATATTCATGTTTCTTGCTGGAATAGATGGGTTTTGCTATACGTTTTTAACTAATCTTAAAGCCTGATATAGCAATGATGAAATAGTTTTCAATCGCTTGAAAAATCAGGAAGAATCTTTTTTAAGATTTGAGCAATTTTAGAAGAAAGTGTATGACTACCCTGTCATTTTTTAGTTTTTAAAAGGAGAGTTTATAAATGTCGTCAGTTAAAGTAGCTCCTGTGCAATTTGTTTTTTTTAAAGAACCTATCCAAAAAGCAAAAAAAAGTCTAAATCACTTAATAGGTAAGGTGCAAAGTAGCTTTATTTGTGCGCCCTATATTCATTTAAAAAATCGCTATTTTCCTTGCTTAGAGCTAACGCAGCTACAAAAAATTAAAAACCTAAGAGAGCAGGTTAATCAGGAAAAAATCGTCTTAGCTGTTTTATCTTCCAACTTTTATCACTTACGCCCCCAAATTTATCAGCTACTTAAAAACTCCTCTGATGAAGAGCTTACAGAGGTTATTCTTCAACTTTTTAGAAACAAAGGCGCTAAAAATATTCAATTAGTGATCAAAAGGCTCAATAGCCTACTTACTTTGGCAAAAGTAGAAGCTCTTTGGCAGCACAAAGTAACTTTAAAACAGCAAATTTCAGAGATGGCTGGAGCAATAGAAAGAGAAAGAAAAAACCAGCAACTCACTGCTCAAGGTTCTTTTTTACGTTTAGTTAAGTTCTACATAACTACTACTTTAGACTGGCTTGTAGAGACGTCTTTATATGTTTTGATGCTAAAAGACATTACCGATGGCGATGCTACAAATACAGAAAGACAAATGATTGCAGCTCTTCAGTGGCAAGCTTTTCGAGAAAACTTGACGCTTCTTAGCGCCTGGCTCATCGCGCTTGCTGTCTATACTGGTAGTGCAGCTACTGCTGCTATGTTATCTGCCGCTATTGCTGCGCCTATAGTTACAATTGCCTACATCTATTTAAAATATTTTAAACCTCCGCCAGCTCATCTCCATCCCGCTACTAACTTGACAGAGTTAGCTGTAAAAGATAAACTACCTACTGTTCTTTTTCGCGACGATACCGTTGACCAGGTAATTTCTCTTCTAAATGTAAATGCTTCTACTAAAAATATGCGCACTTATCCTTTATTAATTGGGCAAAGTGGAGTAGGTAAATCAGATCTATTTAAACGACTTGCCCAAAAAATTTCTCAAGGGACAGTAGCAGGTCCTTTAAAAGGAACTACAGTGTATGGAGTCAATACAGCAATGCTAATCGATGGGCAAGGAGACCCTGCCCATGCAGAGTTGATGGAAAAACGTCTACATGGGTATGAAGAAGAGGCAATCATCTGTTTAGATGAAATACAGGCAGCTTTTGATACGGATGCTGGGCGCGTACTAGGTAAAATTTTACTCACAACGATGGACTCCAATGGATGGCCTTTCATGATATTTGCCTGCACTAAAGAAGATTATGAAACTCATCTTGTTTCTAATCACGCTTTTATGCGCCGCGTACAAGTTTTTGAAGTGGATTCATTAACAAATAAGCAGACCTATGCCGTCTTGATTGAAGAGATGATGGAGAACTTTCCCGACATTTTAATTGCTCCTAACGTTTTACAAAGAATTGCTGCGGTTAATCAGCAAAAGCCTTTTATCAATGCCCCTCAGCCAGTAACCTCCAAAAGGATTTTACTCAAAGCAATTTCTAAACTGAAAATGGCGGAACTAAGCGAAGTAAAAAATTCTTTAATAGAAGCAAAAGCTCTTCTTAAAGAGCACGATTTGAAAAAGAAAGTTGGAGATGGAGTAGAAGATTTATTAGATGCTGAAGAAAAAATGATAGCCCCGCTGACCGGTCAAGGTATTTCTCAAAAAATAGCAGAATTAGAGCACACACTGCAAGAACAAAGCCGTAAACTTGGTAAGTTTAAAGGTTTACTTGCAGCAAGAAAAAAGTTGGATCAAACAAGTCATCAGCTAGCTGTTCGTATTGCGAGTAAAAAGTCTGCGGCAGCAGAGCGCAAAGAGTTTATTTTAATTGAGCATTTTTTAAAACCCTCTTTACAAGAAAAAATCGAAAGAAAAAAAGATGCTTTAGGTCCTAATTGTCCAGAAATTACCATGGAATTGATTGAGCAAATCATGGAAGAAGAGCGCGAGCAGTTCATAAAAAAAGAAGATGTTAAGTAGGGTCTATTCATGAGTAAAAAATATGATGAAAATGCGATTAAAACACTAGATGCTTTATCGCACATTCGCCTACGTTCAGGAATGTATATAGGCAGGCTTGGAGATGGCTCTAATCCAAGTGATGGAATTTATATCATGCTAAAAGAGGTGGTCGACAATAGCATTGACGAATTCATTATGCAGCACGGTAATCAAATCATTATTCGTACAGATAATGAAAAAAAATGCATTTCTGTGCGTGATTATGGACGCGGTATTCCATTAGGAAAAGTAGTAGACTGCGTTAGCCAGATCAATACCGGCGCTAAATATAATGACGACGTCTTTCAATTTTCTGTAGGACTAAATGGCGTAGGAACAAAAGCTGTCAATGCTTTGTCGAGCCATTTTTTTATTAAAAGCTTTCGCGATGGTAAATTCAAAGAGGCCCTTTTTAGTGAAGGGCATCTTTTAAAAGAGTCAGAAGGAAAGACCAAAGAGCCTAATGGTACTTATGTAGAGTTTATTCCAGACATCAAGATTTTTAAATCCTATAGTTTTGAGCACGAGTTTATTTTAAAAAGAATTTGGCATTATGCTTATCTCAACGCAGGTTTGAAGCTTGAGCTTAACAAAGAGGTGATTCAATCAGAAAATGGGCTTTTAGATTTGCTTAATGCAGAGGTGACAGAGGATCAACTCTACGCTCCGCTGCATTATCGAGGAAAGCTTTTAGAGTTTGCTTTTTTACATACCTTAAATAGCTATGGCGAAAGCTATTTTTCATTTGTGAATGGCCAATATACAGCAGATGGGGGTACCCATCTTTCTGCTTTTCGAGAAGGGCTTTTGAAAGGGATTAATGAATTTGCTAAAAGAAACTTTCAAGGCATAGATGTTCGAGAAGGAATTGTAGGAGCAGTTTTAGTCAAAGTCAAAGAGCCTATTTTTGAGTCGCAAACTAAAAACAAATTAGGAAATAGCGAGGTAAGAGCGCCGGTTGTACAAGAGGTCAAAGAGGCGGTAATGAACCTGTTGCTTAAGTCTCCAGAAATAGCAAATCGTTTGATAGAACGAATTGTTTTTAACGAAAAGGTGAGACGCGAGCTTGCTGCAGTAAAAAAAGAGGCAAAGGAAAAACAGAGAAAAATCTCTTTTAAAATTCCTAAACTTCGCGATTGTAAATACCATTTGCAAGATCAAAATTTTTATAGCGAACAGAGCATGATTTTTATTACGGAAGGAGACTCTGCGAGCGCCTCTATCGTTGCCTCTAGAGATCCTTTAACGCAAGCAGTCTTTTCTTTACGAGGAAAGCCTTTAAACGTCTACGGCATGAAGATGGATCAGCTTTATAAAAATGAAGAGATGTTCAATTTGATGAGTGCCCTTAATATCGAAGAAGATATTTCCCATTTAAGATATCAAAAAGTAATTTTAGCAACAGATGCTGATGTAGATGGAATGCATATTCGCAACTTAATATTAACTTTTTTTCTAACTTATTTCGAAGGACTGGTACTTAACCGTCACCTTTTTATCTTAGAAACCCCTCTTTTCAAGGTACGTAGTAAAGATAAAACTATCTACTGTTACTGCGAGCAAGAGATGATAAAAGCAAAAGCTCAATTTAAAAAAGGATGCGAAGTTACCCGCTTTAAAGGGCTGGGAGAAATTTCTCCACATGAATTTAAACAGTTTATTGGTAAAGAGATGCGCCTTATTCCTGTCTACATTAACTCTTTTTCGGAAATCAAAAAGACTATGCAGTTTTATATGGGAAAAAACACACCTGAGCGTAAAAAATTTATCATGCAAAATTTAGTTGGCGAAGAAACGCTGCCTGCTTCTATGGTTAATAGCTAACTTTAACAGTTTTTTTATTAGGCCACAAAAATTTTAAACCCAAGCAGTGAAGCATAAAAAACACTTAAGTTAGCCTGCTCTTTTTAACTCCTTTTTACTTTGTTTTAAAACTATTGAAGAGAATTTTTATGGAAGATATCAAACAGTTGATGCAGCGGCATTATATTACTTATGCTTCATATGTAATTTTAGATCGTGCCATTCCCAATGTCATTGACGGCTTAAAGCCAGTACAAAGACGCATTCTTTATACATTATGGTCAATGAATGATGGTAAACTGCATAAAGTTGCGAATGTAGCTGGTCAGACAATGGCGCTGCACCCCCATGGAGATGCCGCTATTGTAGATGCTTTGATCAACATGTCTAACAAAGGATATCTATTAGATCAGCAGGGAAACTTTGGTAATATCCTCACAGGTGATCCCGCAGCAGCAGCGCGTTACATCGAAACAAGGCTTTCTAAGATGGCTCAGGAAACTCTTTTCAATCCTGACTTAACTGCTTATAGCTCCTCTTATGATGGCAGACATCAAGAGCCGGTCTGCTTGCCTGCAAAAATACCAGTTGTTTTGCTTCAAGGCGCAGATGGTATTGCAGTAGGAATGGCTACTCATATTTTTCCGCATAATTTTGTTGAATTACTACAAGCAGAAATTGACCTTTTACAAGGCAAAGAAATATCTCTTGTTCCGGACTTTTTAACAGGCGGAATAATGGACGCTTCTCAGTATAATCAGGGCAAAGGGAAAGTAAAACTCAGAGCGACTATTGAAGTGCGCGATGCTAAGACACTTCTTATTAAAGAGATTTGCCACGGCACCACTACAGAGTCTTTGATTAAATCCATTGACGAAGCCGCCAAAAAGGGGAAAATTAAGATTGAGTCAATTAGCGACTATACAGCTGATAAAGTGGAAATAGAAATCAAATTGCCTCGTGGACACTACGCTCAAGATTTAATCGATGGCCTCTATGCTTATACCGATTGCGAGGTAACTTTAACCTCTCAAATGATTGTAATCAAAGACGGCCTGCCTTGGGAAACAGATGTGAATGCTATTTTAGAGCTTCATACTGAAAAATTGCAACAATATATCGAAAAAGAGCTACAAATCGAGCAGCTACGCTTGCAAGAAAAAGCTTTTGAGAAGAGTTTAGAAAGAATTTTTATTGAAAATCGCCTTTATAAGTTTATTGAAAATCTCTCTTCTTACCAACAGGTACACACTACTATTGCAAGTCACTTAGAGAAATACCACTCTCAACTAATTCGCATCCCAACTTCAGAAGATCGCGAGAAATTGTTGAGCATTCCTATTAGGCGTATTTCTCGGTTTGATATTGATAAAAATCTAGCAGAAATCACAGCAATTCAAAAGCAGCTAATAGAGGTAGAAAAAGAGCTAAAAAATATCAAAAAAGTTGCAATTCGTTATCTACAACAGCTAATTAAAAAATATGGGCAAAACTATCCGCGCTTAACTAAGCTGCAGCAAATGGAGCAGGTAGATACGCGCGCTATGGAAACTCGTACTGTCAAAGTAGGTTTTGATGTAGAAAGTGGCTTTATAGGAACAAAAGTAGTAGCTAGTAAAGAAATTATTTGTACTAACTTTGACAAGTTGCTTGTGCTTTATCAAGATGGAACTTATCAGGTGATTAACCTACCAGAAAAACAATATATTTATCATCAATGTAAACAGGTTCTCTATCTTGGCATAGCAGATAAAAAAACAGTAATGAATCTTATTTATAAAGAACTAAAAACAAAGACTTTTTTTGTGAAAAGATTTGTAATTGAAAAATTTATAGTGGATAAAAGCTATTGTTTTATGCCGCAAGGGTGCAAAGTTGAATTTTTTTCTACCGAAAATAGTGCTCAAATTACCATTTTTCTTAAACCAAAGATTCGGCAAAAAAAAGGATCGTTTTTATTTGATCTACAAACAGTTCCTATTAAAGGAGTTTTGGCAAAGGGTTTAAAACTCGCTAAACAGGAGATAGAAAAGATCAAAGTGGCAGCCTTAGGAAAAGTAAAATGAGCGCTTCTGTAACTCTTGAGAAAACTTCTTTCCAGCAATTTACAATTTTAGTGAATGGAGAGGTTTATAGGCAAATTCATACGACAATATTTGGTAAAAGCCCTAAGCTTCCTTCTTATATAGATGAAAAGCAGTGGGAAGAAGATTTTTTTTTGTATGAATTAAAACGGGTAAAAAACTATATCATATGGCGGTTATCTGCAAAGCATTACCATTCTAAAGAGATAGAAAGGTTATTAAGGGATAAACTGGTCTCTAAGGCCGTTACCATAGCCGCTTTAACTGAGTTTAAGGAGAAAGGTTTTTTTGATGATGCGCTTTGGGCCTCTTCTTTTGTACGCTTTAAACAAAAAAAAATAGCTTTGCCTTTAATTTTGCAACAAATGCGTTTAAAGGGGATTGGAGAAGAAGAGATAGAAAAAACGCGGCTAGCATTTTGTAGTGACAAAAAAGAGAAAGAGACAGTGACTCATTTGCTACTTAGCCGCTATCGTTTAAAAAACTTAAATGACTTTAAAGAAAAACAAAAGGTAATCCAGTCTTTAATGCGTAAAGGTTTTTCTTTTGAAATGATTCAACAAGCTATAGAAGATTTAATTAAATAGTTTTTTTCTTAATAATTTTTTAATCTGTATATGTTAAATTAAAATTAAAGAAATAACTCTAAATGTAGGTAATTATGTCTGATTTTCCTATCAATGAATCTTCTAATGCAAGCTCTTCTTCCTCCTCTCCTGAAGGTGGGCTTAGAGTAGTAAATCCCGACGTGAAAGTTTCGACAGTAGAAGATTTTAAAAAAGTATTAATTGAAAATACTGCTACGGGTAAAACCTTTACTGCTTATGACTATATGATGGAACAGCTTGGAATTGCGGCTGCAAAACAGGCACAAAAAGATGAAGAACATCGAAAAAAAGTGATGAAAGAACTGCAGCAAGAATGATTTTTTAAAGATCTTTTGCTTGTTGTTTAATCTGTTTTTTTACTATATATGAATCAAACAGAACAAGCAATAGGGAAGGCGCTATGAATAGCCAAACAAAAGAATCTCACCCAATGGGGATGCATGAGTTTAATCAAGAGCTGCAAAAAGAGTCTCCAGACTTTTACGAAAAATTTCAAGGAACAAAGTTTGAAAAAGATGTTTTTAAGTCAGAGCAACATTTTTTAAACGAACTGAAAAAACATGCGCCTAATCTTTATCACAAGTTAGAAGCGGCAAACTTTAAATTTAAGTTAGACGAAGAGACAAAAAAACATTTCGCCGATTTAGTCAAACAGTCAGAAGAGACATTAAAACAACTTAAAGACCAATAAAGTATTAGGCAAAATAATTTGCAATAAAGGGGGTCTTTCACTATGGCAAAAGGCCTCTTTTTTGGTTTTTTTATCGATTCTTTTTATAAAAAATCTCTACAAGAAGTAGCAGATCCACTAAAAAAGCTTTATATTCAAGAAGAAGCAGGCAGCTATCTACAATTATTTCAGTTTCAAGAAAAAAGCTATTTAGGTAAATTTCTTGACGACCAGGTAGATTTGCGCTCTTTAGAGCTTACTTATCACCATTTGCTCAGTCTTTTAAAACAACTTGTGCCAAACTATCCTTATTGCGAGGAAAAAATGGTATTATTTACAGTTTTTCATTAGGTTTTTTTGGTTTCACAGTAGATTTTTATTTTTATTAGTAGTGTTTTTGCATGTCACCAGAGGAACTTTTAGACTCTTTTTTCATTACAGAAAAAGAGGCCGGGAACAGATTAGATAAGGCGCTAGCCGCTCGTTTTTTTGGCCACTATTCTCGTGCTTATTTTCAGTATCTAATTGAAAATCAGCTTGTTTTACTCAATGGCGCTCCTATTAAAAAAAGAGTAAAACCTCTTTTAGGAGATGAAGTAGAAATCAAATTTGCAACTTTGCCCGAGCTAAAACTGACTGCCGAAAAAATTTCTTTAGATATTATTTACGAAGATGATTATTTACTTATTGTAAATAAACCTGCAGGGATGGTAGTCCATCCAGCAGTAGGAAACTGGACAGGAACTTTAGTAAATGCCTTACTTTACTACTGTGACACGCTACCCGTTGAACAATCAAATTTAAGACCAGGAATTGTTCATCGCCTAGATAAAGAGACTTCAGGAGTAATCGTAACAGCTAAAACTTTACAGGCACAGCAAAAAATGGTAGAGCTTTTTTCTTCAAGAAAAGTAGAAAAAAAATATTTAGCTATTTGTTTAGGCAAACCTTGGCAAGAAAAAGTATGTCAACCGATAGGCCGTCATCCAGTTCGCAGAAAAGAGCAAGCAATCATTCCAGAAGGAAAAGAGGCGACTTCGCTAATTAAAGTCATTCAATCAAACGATAAGCTAAGTTTAGTAGAAGTGCAAATTTTAACAGGTCGTACCCATCAAATTCGCGTTCATTTAAAATCTATTCATGCACCTGTTCTAGGGGACTCTACTTATGGAAATCCCTCTACAAATCTAAAATATAAAGCAAAAAGACAGTTTCTTCATGCCAGTTCCTTAAAATTTTTTCACCCCTTTACGCAAAAAACAATAGAGGTAAAAGCAGATTTACCTGAAGACATGGCTACATTCATTGCAAAACAGTTGAGGTGAAAAATGCGCTTACTAATACAAAGAGTGCAAGAAGCGAAAGTAATGATTGATCAGCAGCTTTATAACTCCATTGAAAAAGGCCTTTTAGTTTTTATAGCGATTCATCTATTTGATGGTGCAGAAGAGATAGAATGGATGGTAAATAAGTTGATTCACTTACGCATTTTTAGCGATGATAAAGGAAAAATGAACCAAAGTCTGCAAGAGCAAAAAGCGCAACTATTGGTAATTAGTCAATTTACTTTGTATGGTAATTGTAAAAATGGAAGAAGACCTGACTATTTTCAGGCAGCACCTCCTAAAATTGCTCTACCTCTTTATGAAAAGTTTTTGCATCTTTTAACTGAAAAAGTCGCTCCCCTTTCTTTGCCTGTCAAATCAGGGAAATTTGGAGCAGCGATGCAGGTACATCTAATCAATGATGGGCCTGTTACTCTCTTGATTGAAACTCCTCTTAAAAACTAGCTTGATTGTTTATAAAAAAGCCTACATATTTTTGTAGAAAAATTATAGAATATTTTCTATTGTTTGATTTGCATCCGGAGTTGATGCAAAAAGCAATGTTCACCTATTGCACATAGCGTTAATCTTCAAGCTTTTATTTGAAAAAGGAACGAATTATGAAGGAATTTGTAGCATACATTGTCAAAAATCTCGTTGATCATCCCGACAAGGTGAAGATAAATGAAATTGGAGGCACACAGACACTGATCATTGAACTTTCTGTAGAAAAATCAGATATCGGAAAAATTATTGGCAAGAAGGGAAAAACAATCAATGCCATTCGTACTTTATTAATGTCTGTTGCTAGTCGAAATGGCATTCGCGTTAACTTAGAGATTTTAGAAGAAAATGGCACTCCTGCTGAATAAAAATATTTAGTAAAATTTCTGGTAAATTTAAAAAACGTTTACTAAAAGTTTATTAGTAACTAAAAAATTTAAACCATTTATCCATTTTTACATTGTTTGGTCAAATTAGTGGGCATGTGGGGATTTTATCTCCTCATGCCACTAAACGAGGGAGAAAGGGGGTAATCATGGTTTTTCGTGAGTTTAAGGCGCCTGCATTGAACCTTAAAATTGCCAAAGGCATCTTTTCTTGTTTTGTGTTAAATTGTAGCGATATGTTTGGATAGTGTTGTTTAAAAATTTGCGAAAATTCTGAATTGGTTTGATCAAAAATTTCTAATTCTAAATGAGTGAGCAGCTCTTTAGTAGCTGGACTAAAATTAGCTAAAAAACTATTGAGATGAGAAAGAGCTGTTTGGCTATTAGCAACAGAGATCCAGAGCTCATCTAAGTGTTGATAAGGCGTTTCTTGATTGGTAAACACCTCTTCTGCGCTAGCAATCGTGCTAATCATATGGATATAAAGGTCAATATCTAAGTTTAATGCAAACGTTTTTTGAGATTTGTCTAGCCAAATTTTCTGCATGTTCTTTGCGCAGCTTAAATAAAAAGGGAAATTATCTTTAAAAAACTTACTTTGCCCTACTTGGGCACATCCATTTTGTTGTTTGGTATCGATAAAAATACTAGACTTTTCTCCTTTTAGACAAAGTTTTAAATTCTCTTCTACTGCTTGCTCTCTTAAAGTATAAACCTGTTTATAAATGGAGTGCATATCTTTTTGAGCTAAAATTTTACGACTTGCTTTGCCAATAGAGTCATAGCTTTTAGTAAACAAATCAAACTCAATAATTTCAACTTCTTGTTTTACGCTTAATGATTTTAAACGATTGAGTAATTGAGCTACGCATTCTAGGTCACGCCAAGTGGCCTTGGCTAAAAGATCTGTATCATCTAAAATGGCCTGTAAAAAAGAAAAATACTCAGTAAATTCGCGATCGGGATGAATAAAAAATTTAGAGTCAGAGTCGGCTACAAGGCGTCTTTGTAAAAGCCTTTGTAGTATTCTTCTTTCTTGATTGTTTTTTGGTATACCAATAGCTGCAATCTGCTCATCGATCTCTTTTAAGGTAAGGCCCCCTAAGCTATATTGGTCGTTGAGAGCAAATGCTTGTTCTGCCAGTAAAACATTGCAAGACTGTACATCTGCCACCACTACAAAAGGTACATTTGTAGTTTTCAAGCTGCTTTTATGATGGTCCATTACGCTAATTACTTCTAAATAAGAGGCCATCTTCACTTCGTCTAAATTGCAAAAGTCGCGTAGCGAAACTGTTCCTAAACGCTCTTGTTTTAGCTCCTCTGCTTTTACAATTCCTACAGGAAAAAGTTTATCATCAGGTTCACTGAGCACTACGGTCAAAAAGCTTGCCTGCTTCATTTTTTTGCGCATCTCTTCTACGTCGCTACGAAGCGTTAAGAAGGTTTGCGGAATTTTCCTCACTGCATGTTTGATCTGCACTAAAACATCGAGCCTTTCTACTAAGCTGCGAGCTTCGTGCATCGCGTCATCGAGTTGATGAATCAACCTTTCGAGCTGGCTAAAAATTTTAGGTCTATTTTCTAAAAGCGCTCCTGCAGAGTCAAAAAGATCACTTTTCACAATTTGCTCAGCAGCAGTTTGAAAATTTGCTAACTTAAAATAAGCAAGCGTTTGCAGTGCCTGCGCCAAATCGCTAAAGCTAGCTTCAATGCCTTTATCTACTTTCATCACCTCTTTAAAAAAGCAATCCAAATCATTTTTCTGTTCGTGATCAAGTTCAAGTACCGTTTCAAAATCTTTTACCTTCACTTCAAAAACGCTAAAATGAAAATAGGGAAACTCTTGTAAAGTTAAATGCCTTTTTGCAAATAAAGAGATAAGATGGGTGTGGACATTGCTTTCAAACCAACGTAGACACGCTTTAAAAGCCAAAGTAACCTGCTTTGTTATTTCGAGGTCAGAAGGATGCCAATCTCCTAAATAATAGCCCTCTTCATCTACTAATACGATAGCCTCTTTCTTAAAGTCGATCTCATTAACACAATAGTGACCCTCTTTCTTTACTACTCCTTGCTGCGTCATTAAATCCATGGCAGTAAGATAAAGAGCAGAGCTTGTTTTTGCAATAGAATCAAAAAGGTGAGGGGAGAGACTCTTTTGAAAAATATCGGTAAAAGGAGAGCTAGCCGGCCCTCCAGGTAGATGCCACTGATGCTGCCCTTTGGCTAAGCGAGCTGCAAAAGCGTCGGCCCAACCCCAAAAAGAGGCGATTAAAGTATCGGTATCAGGAGAGAGATGAGCAGCAACAAAATGCGTGCCACTAAACACTTGCCCCATACCCACGGGAAAAAGCTTTTGATAAGCGCTACGCGGAATATATTTCCCCATTATTTTTCCTCTAACCAAATACTGCTCTTCTTCATTTAAAGTAGAAAAATGGTTAAGCCAAAACTCAAAAGAGAGTAGGGTCAAAGGCTCTTTAGTCACTTTTTTTTGGTTGATTTGCTCGATAAAGTCAAGAGCAGAACTGAGCAAAAAAGATTTTTCAGGAGCTTTTAAAATTAGCTCACATAAAACTTCGTTAACTTTTTGAAACTGTTTGTGATGATGAAGAGATAAAAAGCGCGCTTCTTTAAAAAAAGCTAAAAAGGAGTCTATAGAAGAAAAACTATTCAAAGAAGGCAGAGCGTTGCCAATTAGAGTAGGGGTATCTGCATACATTGTTAATTAAGCGATCAAATGTTTAAAATGGACTGAGTAGGATTCGAACCTACGACCACCCGCTTAGAAGGCGGGTGCTCTATCCACTGAGCTATCAGTCCCTACAGGCTTAAGCAAACTTGCGGGTAAGCATAACGGCTTGTACTTGTTAAGTTCAAGTGTTTTTCTTAAAAAAAGAGTTTTTTTATTTAAAAAGGCGATATTTTCATGGTTTTTTATATAAAAAAAGGAGACATTTGGGAAAACGTCTCCTTTTTATCTAAAATAAATTAGTTAATTGTAATCTTCTTCTTCAAATTCAAATTGGACTGTTGTATTTGTAAAGTCCACTGTTACTTCTTGCAAAGATCTAATATAACCTTGTAATACTTCAATGGAATTTGGAAACTGATCAATAGTAAGCGCATTGACGATGTTTACTTTGTTTGCATATTGGTTATCTCCTAATGGAATGCACTTGCAAAGCTGTTGTCTTAAAAATACTATTGCCTCAGGTTGAGAAACAATGTTTGCAAAATCTGATGGCTGCAGCTCGTAAGTAAAAGCTTTAGAATCAGATACTAAGCTTAAGTTTCTTATGCTATTGTTTAGTAGGCTAGCATAAACAATCATCGCAAGTGGCAATGGATAATTCTCTTTATTGCTATCGGCCTTAAAAATATCCACCAAAGTTTGCCAGCGAGAAATGTTATCTTCTTTTTCTTCCTTCGCAATTAAGATATCTTTAGCCACTTGCTGCGCTATTTCATACTTTGTAGCATTGTTTAGCGCCTGTTTTTCCATTAATGCTCGAAAAAGGGTAGGATTCTCAATCAAAAACGCAGCATTATCTCTTCCAATGGAATATTCATCATGTGCGTTAACAAGGTCCGCAAGTGCCTGTACATAGTTTTCATCTTCGCCTAGTGCAGGACTTTTTTCCATTTTATTTAAGAAAAAAGTAACTAATTTTTCATAATGCTTTTGTGTAGCTCCTTCATTATTTAAGATAGCGGCTGCTACCTGGCTAAAATTTTTATCATTTATTCCTAATGGTGATTGAAGTAATTTAATAAAATTATCGATTTCCTGTGAGGAGAAACCTTCTGATAAAATTATGTTTGATGCTAAAGTTGGGTTTTCTGCAAAATTTTTGATGAAAGTAGAGACATTTGGGGTAGCTAACTTTTTTTTGGAGTATTCTGATAAATCAGAGAATGATTTTTTCAATTGTTTGTTCATTCTTTGTAAAAAATTCTTATTTTCCAATAAGAAGCTAAGCTCTTGATGAGAGTTAATGATTTTTAAAAAAACATTAATATCGGGAAAATTTGTAAAGTCTAAAAATGGGCCATTTTTATACTGTTTTAATATTGCTATTAACAATTTTTCGTCTAATTCATCAAGTTTTAAGTCTACACTTCCGTTATTATTAATTTTACTCGTTAATTGTCTAAGTAAATTTGCATTTTCTGTAAACAACTTAAGCAATTCACTATTTTGCACAATAAAAGCAAGTACTCGTGGCGATTGACAGTATTCTCTTAAATAATGATTCCTACCTAATTTTGCTACAAATTGATCCATATCTTTATGATAGCCTACAGAGCTGTAACTATAGTTATCGATATAGTTTAAGAATTCATAGAAATTGTCTCCAAAATATTTATTTTCTTTAATAGAGTTTTTTATAACAAATGAAAGAAAAGAATCTAGATGACTCAATACAATCTGTTCTGTCTTCGATAGTTCATATTGTGCCGGACGTGTCGGTTGTAGTGAATGCAATAGTATATAGGCTATAATATCTCTACTATCTCTTATATTATTAAGTGCTTGCTCATTGCCTTCTCTAAAAAGATGCTCCGCTAAATTTCCTTTGCGCAAAGCAGTCAATACTATTTCGAAATGAAAACAATTTACGGGGAGTTTTTGCGAAAGTATAGGATGTTTTGGAACTAAAAATCTAACTAGTTTTGAAATTGTTAGTTTTTTCTTTGATAACAAATTCATAGCTACATTAGTTAGTATTTCACTATTAACAGATTCGAATAATTCATGGTAGTCAGATATTTTTTTATTCGCATTAGTATAATATGTTAAAACAAGTGTATCAAAAGCAATATTGCGTATTCCTTCTGCTCTTAAAAAATTTTCCAGTTGTTTTTCTCTAATAGAGGCTCCTGAGCGCAAAAGATTAGTAAGGTTTTCAATGTTTTTTTCTTTTAAAGCCTTAGCCACGCTATTTTTATTGTAAATAAATATCTTACCAATGCAGTACCGGATATAGTGTAAGAATGTTGGTGGGAGCGATCGATTATATGCCTTAACTCCTTTTCTAATCTCACTCCTTGAATTGGAAATAGGGACATTTGGAGAAGAACTAATAGGATTATTTGTCATGACTTTATCCTTTTGTAAAAAAAATTGATCACTTCACTTAATTATTATTATCGTATGATTTGTTGTGCGTTGTATTAACTTTTTTTTAAAATCTAATAAATAAAAATAGTTTGCTGAATTGCTACTGCCTTTCCTTAGCAAGTTTTAAAAAGTAGAATTTGCAATCTAAGGACTAAAGCTTCACAATAAAAACGTTATTTAAGAAAAGGAGCGTTGGATGAAGCAAATTCATTTAAAAAATTTTTCCATTGGAAAAGGGCAGCCTTTAACAATTCTATCGGGCCCTTGCGTCATTGAAAGCGAAGAACACTGCTTGCAAGCTGCGGAAACTTTAAAAAAAATTTGTAAACGTCACCAAGTCAATCTAGTATTTAAATCGAGCTATGATAAAGCAAACCGCTCTTCTTTTCACTCCTTTCGCGGGCCGGGCTTGCAAAAGGGCTTGCAAATTTTAGAGCGCGTAAAAAAAGAGTTAGAACTACCAATTTTAACAGATGTACATACGGAGCAAGAGGCCAAAGCGGCTGGTAGTATTTGCGATATGATTCAAATTCCAGCTTTTTTATGTCGGCAAACAGACCTGATCGTTGCCGCTGCGCGCACAGGCGCTATTATCAATGTAAAAAAAGGCCAATTTTTATCCCCTTGGGAAATGGGCAATATTGTAGAAAAGATCGAAGAGGCTGGCAATCAAAAAATTATTTTAGTCGAGCGCGGCACCTCGTTTGGTTATAATCAGCTAATTAGTGATATGCGCGCTATTGCCATCATGCAAGAATATGGGTACCCAGTTTGTTTTGACGCAACTCATTCGGTACAAAAACCAGGAGCTTTAGGAAAAACTACCGGAGGGGATAGACGCTTTATTGCCACTTTAACAAAAGCGGCGCTTGCAGCGGGGGCTAACGCACTTTTCATCGAAGCGCACCCTTTTCCGTCTAAAGCCAAAAGCGATGCAGCAACCGTTTTTTCTTTTGAAGAGTTAGATTTTTACCTGCCTATCTTTAAGCAGCTCTATGATATGATGCAAGTAAGCCCCAACTATAACTACCACGAATAAAACTGATGGATCTATGTTGATAAAGAGTAGTTGGTTTTTTTTAGCTCTTTTTTTAACCATTTTGTTTTTATTAGGCCAAAGCTTTTATTTTCCCTCTTCGGCTAGTCAACGCGACTATCATCGTTTAATGGCCTTTGTTAAGCCGCCTCAAAAAGAGGTAATTCATTTAATCGAGCAGCAAAGAGAACAGGTGAGTAAACAATACCTTTTTTCTGATGGTAAACAGAGAAAAGAGTGGCGCCTTTCTAGCGATCTCTCTACTTTTCATTTAAAGAAAAACAAAGGAGATTTGCAGCTAACAGAACTCATGCAGCAGATAAGATGCGAAATGGAAGAAGAGGTATTGCAGGCAAAACATCCTCTAGTCAATCTTTCTACTTTAGAAAAACCAATAGAAAAGCCTTTATTGCATAAGCTGCGTTTCATAGAAGCGAAAGAAGCTAGCTTTTCTTATAAGGATTGGCATTTAAGAGCGCAAGAGGTCGTGGTCAAACGTTATTTGCTTCCCCAGCAAGTTTGGGGGGCATCGCTTTCTTCTTTTGCTCCTTTCATGCAGGGAAAAGCGCAGGCTGCTGATCTTCTCTTTTCACAGCGCCCAGTCTTTAAAGTAGAAAAATTGCAAGCGCAGTTTACAGGAAAAGAAAAATGAAAAAAAAGTGGCTGCTTTTTATCTTGTTGATTGTAATAAAAAATATTTCATCTGCACAAATGCAGATAGAGTGTCAAGAAGCAGAGTACCGAGGAAGTGAACTCATTTTAACGGGTAAGGCCAAAATCGATCACTCTTTGGCAACCATTGAAGGCGATTGCTTGACGCTCTATACAGATGAAAAAAAAAGCAGCGCAATAGAACCTAAAAAAATTATAGTGAAAGAAAAAGTTTTTCTTAACTTTCATGAAAAAGGCAACGTAAAGTGTCATCAGGCTTTACTAGATTTTGATCAACTACAAGCTTTTTGCTGGGGGAAAAAAGATCGAGCAGATCTTCTTTTTACATGGCATGGCTGGCAAAAAGAGGCAGTGTTAAAAATTAGCGCAGCTCAACTACAACTTAACTTAGAAAAAAGCGTAAAAAGTGGTGATAAACAAATCCATCTGCTTCTGCGCTCAGTAGAAGCGGCTGATCAAGTAAAAGCTCAGTATAATGACCAATTTACCATCATTGCTGATCACGCTTTTTATGCAGCTGCTAATGCAGAAGAGTTTTCTAGTTTGAAAGGCAAGTTGGTGATAACAGCAAAAGATGGCTTTTTTTGTCAGCTTTTTACTGAGCAAAAAGAGGAGATAACAGCGAAAAAAATTATCATCGATTTAGCTACTCAAACTATTTATGGCGAAAAAGTGAAAGGTCATTTTTGTACTGATTTTCCTCTGCTTACCCAGCAGGTTCATTTTCAAGCAGAGCGCTTAAGCTGGAAGTTGTCTTCTAAAGAGCTCACTTTATGGGAAAAAGTAGTAGTCAGCCAAGAGCAGCTGCAGATAAGCACAAAAGAAAACTTAATTTTAAATTATAAGTTAACAGGAAAAAGAAAACAGCTTGACTCCATTGTAGCTCCAAATGGTGCTCAGATTGCTTATCAAGGGGCTTTAGAGCAGCAGTCTTATCAAATTACGTCGCCTGGAAAATATTATCTCGATTACGGTCAAGATATATTATATGTGCAAAGTTTACCGGAAATAGAAAAAGAAAATTTAGAATATGAGCCAATTGTCATAAAAACTTGGCAAGGAGAGATGCAAGCACGCTCCATGGTTATAAAAGGCTCTAAACAAGAAAAGCAACGCTTACTACCCTACCTGGTTATTTTAAAAGATCAAGTACAGTTTGCAGGCTACATTGGTAAACAATTACTAAAAAATGTCTACTGCCAGTATGCGCTAGCAGACGAACTTACCTATTTTCCTCTGGAAAACAAGCTCTATTTAAAGGGAAAGGAAAAAAAACGGGTACTTTTTTGGGATCAAAACCAAGGCATAAAAATGAGCGCGCCCGCGCTTGATCTCTGTTACGATAAGCGAACCCAAAAAGAGAGTATTAAAGGAAAGGGGAACGTGCGTTTTACTTTTACGGAAAAAGAAAATGGTTATTTAAGTCAAAAGTTTCACTTTAATTTGTCTCACGTTCCAAAGGAAGTATTATAAATGGCTGCCGATCGTCCTATTTGTTTGAAGGTAAGTGATTTGAAAAAACAATATGGAGGTAGGATGGTGGTAAATGGCCTCTCTTTTCAAGTAGGTTTAGGAGAAATTGTTGGTTTGCTCGGTCCTAACGGAGCGGGAAAGACCACAGCTTTTTATATGACAGTGGGTTTAATTCAAGCAGATGGCGGCAGAGTCGAGTTTAACAATATCGATGTAACGCATTTAGCAATGCATGAAAGAGCTCGCATGGGAATGGGATATTTAGCGCAAGAACCTTCGGTTTTTAGAAATTTGACCGTGGAAGAAAACATCTTAGCAATTTTAGAAACATTGCCTTTGCCTAAAAAAGAGAAAAAAAAACGGCTGCAAGAGCTATTGCAAGAGCTGAACTTGGCCCATTTAGCAAAAAAAATAGCGGTTAGTTTATCAGGAGGGGAGAGGCGAAGAGTGGAAATTACGCGCTCTTTAATTACAAACCCTTCTTTATTAATGCTAGATGAACCTTTTGCCAATATTGATCCTATTTCAGTACAAGAGGTAAAAAATCTAATTCGTCACCTGGCAAATCGCGGGATTAGTATTTTAATTACGGATCACAATGCGCGCGAAATTTTTTCTGTAGTAGACAAAAGCTATCTTATCCAAGAAGGAAAGGTAACCTTACAGGGAAGTTTAGACGAGCTAATCCATAATGAAGAAGCTCGTCGTACCTATTTTGGCAGTGACTTTAGAATGTAGGAAATTTTAAGGCGAAGAAGAATAGATTTCGCTTGGCTGAAAAAAGAAAGCGATCTCTTTTTTAGCGTTTTCAACGCTATCGGAGCCATGTACAGCATTGTATGTTGTAGAGCTAGCAAAATCGGCACGCAAAGTGCGGGGGTGAGCCTTAGTCGGATCTGTTGCTCCCATCATCTGGCGATTTTTAGCCACTACATCTTCTCCTTCTAAAACTATTGCTACAATTGGCCCTGAAGTCATAAAAGCGATAAGATCGTTAAAAAATGGCTTGCCTTTATGTTCTGCATAAAATTGGCTAGCTTTTTCAGGAGAGAGCTTTGTCATTTTAAGGGCATTGATAGAAATATTTGCCTCTTCAAAACGTTTGATAATAGCTCCGATATGCTGTTTTTTTACCGCATCTGGTTTAATAAGTGAAAGCGTTTGTTCGCCAAAAAGGTTTAAACTAAGTAAAGAGGAGGCTACGACAAGTAAAGAGAAAAAATTTTTTTTCATGGCCAATTTCCTATAAGTAAAAAAATTAGAAAAATGAGCTTTTTTAGGAAAAGCTCATTGAAGTGAATAGATACTGTAATAAAAAAGCTTATTTATCTTTTGCGCGGGCAGATCTCTTCTTTTTTAAAAAAGTAGTCGATTTCTGTTTTAGCAGTTTCTTGTGCATCAGAGCCATGAACGGCATTTTCATCAATAGACGAAGCTAAATCTGCGCGAATGGTACCTGCCTCTGCTTTTTTAGGATCGGTTGCGCCCATTAAATCGCGGTTTTTAGCAATTGCATTTTCTCCTTCTAAAACTAAAATACAGACTGGCCCGGTAATCATAAAATCTACAAGATCTTTAAAGAAAGGACGCTCTTTATGTACGGCATAAAAACCTTCTGCGTCAGACTGACTAAGCTGTTTCATTTTCATTGCAACTATTTTTAAACTAGCTTTTTCAAAGCGAGAAATGATATTGCCAATGTGGTTATTTCCTACTGCATCTGGTTTAATGATAGAAAGTGTGCGTTCTTGAGTCATGGTTGTAAGCTCCTTATCGTTATAGCTAAGGCAAAAGCCTTTTTATGGTTTTGAAATAAAAAAAGTTCACTTCATTGAAACTTAGGCTAAAAATTAGCAGATAAAAAATAAAAAAGCTAGGCAAGAGCTATTGCTAAAAAATTTAGCTTTTACAAGAAGAGAGCGAGAAAATTTTTCTATTTTCAGCAATCGCTTTTCTATGTTATAAAGATCGCTTAAAGCTTTTTTTATTCTTTTATTTCAAGGCTAAATTTTTTAAGATTCATTTAACTATTACATTTAGCAGGCAAAAAAGCTGCTTTATCAATTTATAATTTCGGTTTATTTATGAAAATTCCTTTTTCTTGGTTAAAAGAGTTTGTAGAAGTAAAACTTAGCGCAGAAGAAGTTGCGGATAAACTCACCTCTATTGGAATTGAGGTAGAAGGGATTGACAAAGTACAAACTGGTTTTAATGGCGTAATAGTAGCGCAAATCACTTCTGTAGAAAAACATCCGGAGGCCGATAAGCTTGTAATAGCCAATGTTTTTACCGGTAGTGAAGAGCTTCAAATTGTTTGTGGCGCTCCTAATTGTCGCCCTGGTCTAAAAGTAGCGCTTGCAAAAATCGGCGCTTCTTTAAAAAGCTTAGACGGAAAAGAATTTTTAATCAAAAAAAGTAAAATTAGAGGTGTTGAGTCATTTGGCATGCTTTGCGGTGCGGAGGAACTAGGACTTTCATCAAACGGTGATGGATTAATCGAGCTTCCCTCTTCTCTAGCTTTAGGTCAATCAATGGCCGATCTTTATGCAAAAACAGTTTTAGATATCTCTTTAACACCTAACTTAAGCCACTGTATGAGCGTAATGGGGGTAGCGCGTGAACTAGCAGCGCTATTAAATCAACCCCTAAAATTACCAGAAATTTCTTTGCAGACCGAAATAACTAAAGAGCCACAGCTACAAATTGAAAATAAAGAAAGTGACTTATGTCCCCGTTATAGCTGCCGTTTAATTAAAAATGTTAAAGTTGCTCCTTCTCCAGATTGGTTAAAGCAAAGGCTAGAAGAAAGTGGCATTCAGCCCATTAATAATGTAGTAGATGTAACTAATTACGTTCTACTCGAGCTAGGCCATCCCCTTCATGCTTTTGATTATAATAAAATAGAGAGTCAAAAAGTCTTGATTCGTAAAGCAAAAGAAGGAGAAGAGATTGAGACATTAGATGGTAAAAAAAGAGTACTGAATCATCATCAGCTTGTGATAGCCGACTCTTATCAAGCAATAGCAATTGCCGGTGTAATGGGAGGAGCTAATAGCGAAGTAGATGCAACTACTGATCAGATTTTGCTCGAAGCAGCCTATTTTGATGCTTCTAACATTCGTCTAACAAGCCGTACACTTAACTTATCAACAGAGGCTTCTAAAAGGTTTGAAAGGGGAGTAGATCCCAACCAGATCATCAATGCTTTAAATAGAGCCACAGAACTTATCATTAAAATTGCAGGTGGAATAGCTGTCAATGCTCCTACAGATATCTGCGCTTCTTCTTTTCCGCCTTTAGTAGTGCAATGTCGCTTAGAGCAGGTAAACCGTATTTTGGGCACTACGATTAGCAAAGGAGAGGTAGAAAATATTTTTAATCAGCTCCAATTTCCCTATAGTTGCGATCATCAAGAAATTTTTTCAGTACAGGTGCCTACCTACCGCAAAGATATTCATTTGGAAATCGACTTAATTGAAGAGGTAGCCAGATTTTATGGTTATCATCATATCTTACAAAAACAGACTACCTATAGCTCCTCTAACATCCCTAATGATCCTCTTTATTTATTTGAAAAAAAGGTGGGTCAACTTTTAGTAGAACAAGGTTTGCAAGAGTGTGTTACTTGTGATTTGATTGGTCCTTCTTTACTAGAAATTGTGCAAGATCCCTCTATTGCACCGCAAGCTACTATTCGGGTGCTTAACCCCACTTCTATCGAGCAGTCTCTACTCCGCACTTCACTACTGCCGGGCCTTTTACAGGTGATTAAACATAATATTGATCATCAAAATTCTCATTTTGCCGGCTTTGAAATAGGTCGCCTCCATTTTAAAGAAAAAGAGCAATACAAAGAGCCTACTGTAGTTGCTATTGCTCTTTGTGGTAAATCCTCTCCTCATCAGTGGGACCGCAAAGGATGCTTTTTTGATTTTTATGATTTGAAAGGGATAATAGAAAATTTACTTCAAGAGCTAGGAATTAAAGGGGCCTTATTTAAAAATACGAGCTTAAAAACTCTTCATACAGGCAGACAAGCTTCCATCTTTGTAGATGCTATAGAAATTGGCTCCTTTGGAGAAGTGCATCCCGCTATTTTAAGAAGACTAGATGTTTCGCAACGTATATTATTTGCCGAGCTTCATCTTAAACATTTGATGACGGTGTCTCAAGAGGTAAAAGCAATAAAGCCTTTAGTTTCATTTCCTGGAATGGAAAGAGATTGGACAATTACTGTCAGTGAAGCCCTTTCTTACGCAACCATCATTGAAGCCATTGTTTCTCAGGCCTCTCCTATTTTAGAAGAAGTTTTTTTAAAGGATGTCTATTGTAGCGAAAAGCTTCCTAGCGGATTTTGTAATTTAACTTTTCGTTTTAAATACCGCGACTCGGCAAAAACCCTTGAATTAGAAACAGTCGAAAGTGTTCACAAACGGTTAACAGAAACGGTTTTAAAGCAGTTTTTGCAAGAGATAAAAACCGATTGATTTTCTAGTTTTTTTTAAATTATCTACGACTTATTTTATTAACGGAGCAATTTGATGAAAAGGTCCTCATTTCCTTTTTTGCTAGCTGCTACATGGCTTTTTAATAGCTGTCAGCCACATTATTCTAGCGATATCGTTTGTGAAACTTACGTGCACCGCTATGGAATGCCCCTTGCGCCACAAGAGTGGTCCTCAAGAGGACAAGATGGTCAAATCATTTCTACCAAAAAAGATGGGGTAACTATTACCGCCTCTTACGAAGCTGGGGTTTTAAATGGGGAGACAATAGAGACATTTCCTCATCGCGACACGATTGCAAAAAGACTTTTGTATGTTCAAGGCCAGCTTGTTCAACAAGTGGATTATTATTTAAATGGCATGCCAAAAGAGCAGACAACTTATGAAGGAAATTGCCACCATGTGCTAGGGTGGTATGAAAGCGGTATACCTAAATTCGAAGAAAACTATCAAGACGGGTTTTTACAAAACGGAGAGTATCGCGATCATCATCAGCAATTGCTTTCGCAAGTTTCTAACGGTTATGGCCTAAGAACAATACAGAATGACTATGGACAGCTTTTGTTTGTAGATGAAGTAAAAGAGGGACAAATTTCTGTCCGTCGCACTTTTCACTTAAATGGTTCACCTGAGACAGTGACTCCTTATGTTAATGGGATAATAGAAGGAGAGCGTTATACTTATAATATAGGTGGAGACCCAGCTACTGTAGAAGAGTGGAGCGGCAATTTACAACATGGCAATACACAAGTTTTTGAAAATGGTGAAAAAATAGCTGATCAGCCCTATGCTTTTGGTAGGCTTCATGGTATTGAATATCGCTATCGCGCAGGCAGTCAGTTGGCACAAGAAAATCACTGGTCGGATGGGAAAAGACATGGTCCTTGCCATCATTATGTGGATGCTATTAAGCAGACAGAATGGTTTTTTGAGGGGGAATCCGTTAGCCGACGAAACTTTGAAGCGCTAAGTAATCAATAACTAATAAAAAAGCCAAACAAACAGGTGAGTTTTTTTGGCTTTTTTTAAACTTCTATCAATACTTCTTTTTCTAGTAGCGCACATTGACAAGCAAGCCTATGGTGAAAAGAGTTTTTATTTTTAGCTTTTAAAGTAGTTTTTTCCTGTTTAGTTAAAGGGGAAAGGTTTTCCATTCCTTCCACAACCTTAAAACAACAAACTCCGCATGTTCCTTTACAACAGCCAAATTTGAAAGGAAGGGCTAGGTCAATGAGAGAAGCGCTTAGCAGATCATTTCCTTCTTTAATAAAGTAGCTTTTTTCAGTAGAGTTTTCTTTAACTATAGCCATATATATAAATATAAATAATTTTTTAAATAGTTGTTTTAAAATGTAAATTACAAAGTAATTATTTCACTAATAGTTTTTTGGTTTTTTATTTAAGGATATTTTTAATGCTACCCACTATTTATTGCAACCATTTATCAAAAGGGCCAACTATTTATCTTAAATTTCATCTTACAAAAGATAAAATAGATTCTATTCAGTTGGCCTGCAATGATAAAAAAAACTTAAGCTTTGAAATTTTAGCGCAAGATCCAAAGACTTTTTTAGTGGAGGAAATAGAGAGCTGGCTAAAAGAATATAGTAAGGGAACAGACCCTAAGTTTTTTTTACCATTAAATTTAGAAGGCTTAAGCCCCTTTGCAAAAAAAGTAACTCTTTGTCTGCAGCAATTAAATTTTGGAAAAAAATGCAGCTATCAAGAACTTGCTATCATGAGCGGGGTAAAAAATGCAGTCAGAGCAGCTGCTACTGTTTGCCGCAAAAATCAGTTTCCTTTCATTATTCCTTGCCACCGCATTATTTATACTAATGGACAAATAGGAAATTACTCAGCAGGCTTAGGAATGGAAACTAAAAAAGTGCTTTTAAATTTTGAAGAGCAAAAAAAATAAAAAATTTAAAGTAATTGGCACCATTTTTGCTTCTATTATCTTAAAAAACCTTGCAAGGAGGAAAAAGATGGCTAGCAAAAAGCAACTTTATAAAAAACTTGCCTATCTTGAATTTATGCATGATCAGTTAGAAAGTGAGCTTAGTTATACTAATTTGCTTTTAAAGTCAGTAGGCTTTCCCAAAGGGTTAGATTCTGCTAAAGCAGTCGCTTTAGAGCTTTTAGAAGCAGAAAGCAACGAAGAATAGCTTTTACTATAATGAGCACAGATTTAAAGTAGCTAATAATTTAATAAAATTTTTAAGTCTGTGCTTTAAAAATTTGCAAAAACCATATGAAAATCAATTTTTATTAAAAATTTCTAAGATCTTAATCGAAGGTTAACACAAAAACGATTAAATGAGACTACATCAATGCAAGATCGCTTCTAATAACTAGTAAGTGGGGCCCTAAACTTTTAAGGAGACTTAATTTAGTTTAGGGCTTTTTATTTTTCTCAAAATTTTTTCTCTTTTACATTTAGATTTAATGATGCTATTTAATGGAGTAAGCTATCATTAAAATAAAATTTAGCAAAAGAGAGAGAAATTTTGTCTGAGGAGTATTATCGAGCCCCACCTATTCCTGGCTACTTTATTTGGCGTAAACTCCATTCTTTAATGGGAATCTGGTTAGTTTTGTTTTTAATAGAGCATCTATTTACCAATTCTCAAGCCGCGCTCTACATCGGAGAAAATGGTAAAGGATTTGTGCGAGCAGTAGATTGGCTGAAAAATCTGCCCTATCTACAAGTTATCGAAATCACTTTACTGGCTATTCCTTTTTTGATTCATGGCCTATTAGGTGTTCGTTATCTTTTTACCGCTCGCTATAATCACTATCCTACAGATGGCGCAGCACCTGCTTTGACTTCACATAAACGTAACCATGCCTATGCTTGGCAAAGAATCACCTCTTGGGTGCTTTTAATAGGAATTGTTGCTCACGTAGTGCAAATGCGCTTTATTAATTATCCAGCTGCTGCCCAAACTAGTGGAAAAACAGATTACATGCTTCCAGTAACCTGGGATAAAGGTCTAGTCACGCTAAAACATCGTTTAGACTTTAAATTTTATGATCAATCAATGATAGAGTCTATGGAGCAAACAGTAACTAAGGCCATTACTACTTTAAAATTAAGCGCTCCCTCTGCCATTTTAAAACAAACAATTGATGAAAAACAAAAGTGGTTAAAAGCGCTACGCTCTCATTTTGTAGAAAAAGATCAGGTTTTAATTATTACCCCCTCTTTTGGAACAGCGGAACTACTCATGGTAAGAGATACTTTTAAAAGCCCCTTGATGATGATTTTGTATACAGCTCTTGTATTAGCTGCTAGCTTTCATGCTTTTAATGGTCTTTGGACGGCAATGATCTCATGGGGGGTGACTCTTACCGTTGCATCGCAAAACTTAATGCGTTCTTTGACGACAGGCCTGATGGCGCTAATCACTTTACTTGGATTGGCTGCAATTTGGGGTACTTACTGGTTTAATTTATATCGATAAAGGCAATAAAGATGACACAAAAAGCGATGGGTACCAAAGAAGTGATAGTAGTAGGTGGAGGGTTAGCGGGACTTGCAACTGCTATGAAGCTAGCCGAAAATGGTTGTAGAGTCAAGATTATCTCAGTAACAAAAGTGAAACGCTCTCATTCTGTGTGTGCGCAAGGAGGAATTAATGCAGCAATGAATTTAAAAGGGGAAGAAGACTCTCCTTTGATTCATGCCTATGATACTATCAAAGGTGGTGATTTTTTAGCGAATCAACCTCCTATATTAGAAATGTGCTTAGCAGCTCCTGCCATTATCCATATGATGGATCGCTTTGGCTGTCCTTTTAATCGTACCGCAGAAGGTCATTTAGATTTTAGACGTTTTGGGGGAACCCTGTATAATCGAACTGCTTTTTGCGGTGCTTCTACAGGTCAACAACTTTTATATGCATTAGATGAACAAGTGCGCAAATACGAAAGTTTAAATCAGATAGAAAAGTATGAATCTCATGAGTTTATGCGGCTCATTTTAGACGACTCTGGACAGGCTAGAGGAGTTGTCGTCATGGATCTATTTAACAGCAAGCTACAGGTATTAAAGGCAGATGCCGTAGTAATGGCAACAGGCGGACTAGGTTTGATCTTTAAAAAATCCACTAACTCTACTTTTTGTACAGGCGCGGCTAATGGCCGTCTTTATATGCAAGGAATGCTCTACGCCAATGGCGAATTCATTCAAATTCATCCTACTGCCATTCCTGGGCCTGATAAACTGCGTTTGATGTCTGAATCTGCCCGGGGAGAAGGTGGCAGAGTATGGGTTTATGGAGACTCTAGCAAAACTATTGTCAATAGCGAAGGGGAAGAGATTCCTTGCGGAGTGACAGGCCAGCCTTGGTACTTTTTAGAAGAGCTCTATCCTGCTTTTGGAAATTTAGTTCCAAGAGATATTGGTTCCAGAGAAATTTTACGTATTTGTCAATTAGGACTAGGAGTAGATGGAAAAGATCAGGTTTACCTTGATATTACGCAGCTTTCAGAAGAAAAAAAAGAAAAACTAAAAGCAATTTTAGAGATCTATCAAAAGTTTACAGGCGATGATCCACGTCAGATTCCCATGAAAATTTTTCCTGCAGTTCACTACACCATGGGAGGCGCATGGGTAGATTGGCCAGCTGCCGATGATCAAGATCGCGAAGAACGCTATCGCCAGATGACCAACTTAAGAGGTTGTTTTGTAGTAGGAGAAGCTGACTATCAGTACCATGGCGCCAATAGGTTAGGAGCAAATGCACTACTTTCCTGTATTTTTAGTGGTCTTGTGGCAGGTCATGAGGTACCACGTTACTTAGATTCTTTAAATAGCTCCTATAGAGAGATTTCAGAAAAAGTTTTTGAGCAGCCTTTAGCTCAAGAAGAGGCGCTAAAAAAAGAGCTGCTTTCACGCAACGGTCCAGAAAATATACATTGCCTCCATGAGGAACTCTCTGATTGGATGGTAAAATATGTTACAGTAAGACGAGAAAATCACCACTTGCAAAAGACGCTGGCAAAAATTTTTGAACTCAAAGAGCGGTATAAAAAAATTTCGTTGGATGATCACACAAAATTTGCCAATCAAACCTATGCTTTTGCCAATCAGTTTGGGCCCATGTTAGAGTTAGCGGCAGTCATTACAAAAGGAGCTCTTCTAAGAAATGAGTTTCGCGGAGCTCACTTTAAGCCCGATTATCCCAAACGCGATGATCAAAACTGGCTCAAAACAACCATCGCTAATTTTTCTTCCATCAATGCCGAACCTCAGATTAGCTATAAAGAGGTAGATTTACGTCACTTAGATCCTATTCAGCGAGACTACACTCACGCAAAAAAAATCCAACCTACTTTAAAAAATATTCCGGCTAATATTCGGCTACTCATTTAATAGGAGCTGTAGATGAAACAAACTTATATTCTTGCCGTCTATAGAGGTCATCCCAACCATCAATATTGGGAAGAGTTCGAATTAGAATTATCTACAATGGCTAATGTCATTTCAAGTTTAATGGAAATTCAAAAACGCCCTATTAATCGTTTAGGAGAAAAGGTCGCTCCTATAGTTTGGGAAAGCGGCTGTTTAGAAGAGGTTTGTGGATCTTGCTCCATGTTAGTAAATGGCAGGCCTCGGCAAGCTTGTACAGCGCTTATCGAGCCAATTATCCAGCAAACTGGCTCTAACATCATTAAAGTTGCTCCTTTGACCAAGTTTCCTTTAATAAGAGACTTGATGGTCGATCGCTCTATTATGTTTGAAAATTTAAAAAAAGTTCATGCATGGATCGATGTAGACAGCTCCCATGATCGCGGCCCAGGTCCTAAACAGAGTCCGCAAAAACAGAAAGTGATCTACTCGCTTTCTACGTGCATGACTTGCGGCTGTTGCTCAGAAGCTTGCCCGCAAGTCAATAGCAGCTCTAAATTTATTGGGCCTGCCCCTATTTCACAGGTGCGTCTCTTTAATGCCAACCCACTTGGCAACTGGCAAAGAGCGGAGCGGTTACGGCCTCTTATGCAAGAGGGTGGAATTACCGATTGCGGTAATAACCAAAACTGCGTGCGGGTATGCCCCAAAAATATTCCTCTGACAGACTCTATTGCTGCCATTAGTCGTCAGACCACCGCGCAGGCAATTCGAGACTTTTTTAGTTTTCCCGATAGAGAAGAAAATTAAAGGGAAAAACTTATTTGTGTAAAAAGAGATTATTTGGGACTAGGAGTCCACGAACTGGGAGAGTTTGCATTTTTTTCTTTGATAGAAATTTTTTTAGTCAAAGTAAATACCTTTTGGGTAATGGATCCTGAAGGCACTCTTGGCGGTCTTTTTGGGGTGGGCTTGAGTTTATTAAATTTGTTTAAATTTCTTTTTAAAGTGCGCATGAATCGCCTTACTGGGGTAGGAGGCTTAGGTACTTCTTCTTTTTGGTTTGGAGATGAACTTTTGGGAGATGGACTTTTGGCTTGATCTAACAATAAAGGAATAGCAAAAGCTGGTGAATCACCAAAAGCTGATCGTCTTTTTTTTACAGAAGATTGTAAATAGTCTTCTTCTTCTTCTTTTTGGCAATTAGAAGGTATAGCGCTTTGCTTAGAAAGCTTTTTAGACTGAGGGGAGGCAAGCTGAGGGGAGGCAATTGGAACAGGTTTGGGCAGCTCCACCATCTCTTCTATAGGCTCTTTTATCGGATTGCTAAAACTATTTTGATTAGATACTTCATTTGGCACTACTAGCTTTGCTATTTTTGTACTTTGTAGTGGCTCTTTTGATGGCAATTTTGTTGGTAAAGTAGGGGCGCTATTTGTTTTAGGAGTCCTAGCCCTTTTAATAGCAGTAGCTTTAGATGATTTACTATTAGTCTTTTGTTTTCCCTTGGAAATAGACGTGGAGGCTTTTTTAGAAAAGCACCATTCTTTGAGAGACCTGCTTTTTTTAGCAAGAAAACTGCCTACTTGGTTTATTAGACTTACAAACGCAAAATAAAGACGAGCAAGAGCGCTAAAAGGAGAGACTAGCGCTACTTTTACTAAGCGCCCCGCCCATTTAAAGGGAGCGCAACAAGTGGAGAGAGGAAAACAAGAAAAGCAAGAAGAGTGAATAGAAAAAGTCATGAAGTAGCCCGTTGATTAACGTAAGAAAAGTTCTCTATCTTTTGTAAAGAACGAAATTAAAAAAGGTAGTCTATCGAGGAAGAAACATTTTAGTCAAAAAGAATTACCTATTCGTGATATTGTTGTCAGGTAATATTAATAATATTTTCTTTTAGCAAGATGCTCTATTTTTCTAATTATCGCCAAAAACTTTTTATTTTTTTGCTATTAAAAAGTTTTTTTATGATGGCTCTTCTCTTATTTTCTAGTTTGGGATTAGGCCCAGATGAATCGCAGTATTGGACCTGGAGTCAAGAGCTAGCTTTAGGTTATTATAGTAAACCTCCTGCGATTGCATGGCAAATCAAATTAGGTACGCTTTTATTTGGAAATAACGAGTTTGCAGTACGCTTTTTTTCTGTCATTATTGCTTTTTTTCAAGCGATTGCAGTTTTTTATTTAGCGCTTGCTTGTCGCCTAAGAGAGCAAACAGCCTTTTGGGCGGCTTTAATGATTGCCTTATGCCCTATTGGAATTTTTGGAGCCTTTTTTGCTATTACGGATGGAGGAATGCTGCTTTGCTGGACTTTAGCCTCTATTTTAGTGATTCAATCTTTACAAAGTCACCATTTTCCCAATCCCTTTTTATTAGGAGGAGTAATTTGCATAGGCGCTTTCTATAAATGGTCTATTTACCTTTTTTTAGTACAGACCGCTCTATTCTATCTCTACTTTTTTCCTTTAAAGGCATGGCTAAAACGCTTTTTATTCTGTTTAGCATTTTCTTTGTTAGCTTTTTTGCCTACGCTATGGTGGAGTTATAGTCATGATTGGGCCACGTTTAAACACGTTAGCGCCACTTTGCAAGGGGGGCATAACGAAAGCCAAGGGAATTTCTTCTCTTTTATAGGAGCGCAAGTTGTGCTTCTTTCTCCCTTTCTTTTTAGTTTATTACTTTTCTCTTACTTGGCCATTTTTCAAAATCTTAAGCAGCAAAGCTACGCACTCTTATTTTGCTTTGCTCTATCAATAGGTAATTTACTTTTTTTCTCTTTGATCTCTTTTTTTCAAAAAATGCAAGGTAATTGGATTTTGTTTACTTATCCTACTAGTTTTATTTTAATCAGCTTCTATGCTTTTGAGTGGCAAAAAAAAGCGAAAAAATGGGTTTTTTGGGGCCTTAGCATTAATATCATCTTCATTTTTTTTCTTTTTATGTGGCCAGGTTTTTCTAAAAATTACCGTAAAAGTCCTTTTAAACATAATTTAGCCTGGCCAGAGCTTGCAGAGGCGTTAGAGGAGAAAGGCTATGATAGCCGCTATCATTACTTGATTAGCGACAAATATCAAACTACAAGCGCCTTAAGCTTTTATTCTAAAGGGCAAAAGCGCGCTTATTTCTTAAACTTAGAGGGGCATCGTAAAAATCAGTTTTCTTACTGGCCCTCTTTTCAAACAGAAGAGCGGGGGAAAAAAGGTTATTTTGTGTGGGTAGAAAATGCGCCTTTTTTCATACAAAAAGCCAAAGAGAAAAAGCAGTTTTATGCAAAAACTTTACCAAACTATTTTCAGTCCGTCCATTATTTAGGCTTAGTACCTTTGCTAGAAAGAGAAGGAGAAATTCTTAAAGGCGCTTTAATTTTTGAATGCCAAAATTGCCAGTTAGTATGGCCAACTGAGGTAGAAAAATATTAAAAAAATTTTCATTGTAAGATGGACTTGACGAAATTATTTTTTCTTTAATAAAATGATAGGCAAAGGTTGCTTTTCCTAAACCAGATTGTCCAGTTAGCAAAATTTTATTTGGCAATAAGTTATTTTTATATAATTTTATAAATAATTTAAAATATTGGTTATAAAAAAATAATTTTTTTTGTCTAATTGGCAAAAAATCTATATTAAAAATTTCATTTTTTTGCATTTATTTTATTAATTTTTTTACCTGATGAAAAATAATCGTTTGATTTGTTTTAAATTTATTCGAAGAGTTAATAATCATGTATTTTGACTTATTTTTATTTGAAATTTTTAGAAAACCATTTTGAACTTTTTTATAAAATGATTTTTTAAATTTATCATATCTATTGTTAATTTTTCTACTAGATATTCTTAAAATTGATTCATTGACATTCAAATACATCAAAAATGTATAATCCGGTTTAATTGTTCCCATTATTTCTTTATTAACAAAATTAATAAAATGCTTTTTAACACCTAGGCCATAATGCTGATAAGCCAAAGTTGAGTCTACAAATCGATCACAAATAATTATTTTTTTTTTATAAAAAGGTTTTATTTTTTTTAAAAAATTTTCATTTCTTGCAGCAAGATATAATAGTGTGTCGGTAAGTGAATCGAATTTTTTATTTTCATTCTTAAGTAAAAAATTTCTAATACATTCTGCCTCCTTTGTACCTCCAGGCTCTCGTAAATAAACACATGGAACTTTTAGAGATTTTAGTTTTTTTACTAAAGACAGTGAATGAGAAGATTTTCCAGATCCCTCTATTCCTTCAAAAACAATGAAAATTTTTTTTTTATACATCTCCCCAAACAAAAAAATTAAGTGACTTAATAATTCTTGAGAAGATATTTATTTTTTTAATTTTTTCCATGGAAAAGACGTCATGTTGAGCAAACAATTCATTGTTTAAAAAAATATTTAGCACCCCTAACTTAACATCCTTTTCAATGGGTGCAGGAATAGGCCCATTATATTGGATATAAGCACTAATTGTATTTTTTTTTCTTTTTGGCACTGTAATATAAACGTCATCATTGACATAAATATCAACTTTTTCTTTTTTTCCTAACCATGTGTCAAGTGAAAGAAGTTTTTCATTTTTTTTTGAAATTTCTATTGTATCAAAATTTGTTAATCCATATGTTAATAGTTTTTTTGATTCATTGACGCGAGACCTTTTAGATTGAAAACCACTTCCTACTGCGATTAACCTTCTGCCATTTCTTAAAATCGATGAAGCCAAGGAATATTTTTCTACAGTTAAGAATCCAGTTTTTATTCCATCTACTCCAATATTTCTTTCAATTAATACATTTGTATTTGGTTGAGGTATTGGATCACCTCCAGTTCTATACCACGTAAATTCTTTTTCACTAAAATAACTATAATATTCGGGATAATGTTTAATTAGATAATTTGACATCAGCAAAATATCCTTAACTGTTGAAACATTAGCTCCTGGAGGTTCATTAAGGCCATGAGAATTAGCAAAATTTGTATTTTGCATACCAATTTCTTTCGCTTTTGCGTTCATCAATATAACAAACTCTTCCTCCGATCCAGAAATACCTTCCGCTAAAGCCAAACAGGCATCATTACCTGAAACGATAATTATTCCACGTAACAAATCTTCGACGGAAACTTCGTCGTCAACCATAATGAACATGGATGAAGAATTAGGATTTGAAAGCCTCCAAGCTTTATTCGATACTAAAAATTTATCAACTAATGAAATTTCTCCATTTTTTAATAATTCAAATGCAATTATTGAGGTCATAATTTTTGTCATTGAAGCTGGATATATTTCAATGTCAGGATCTTTTTCATACAAAATTTTACCAGATAAAAAATCTTGCAGAATTGCCGTTTTAGCTTCAATATTTATTTCGGCATTTAATAATGAATTATTAATTAAAATTAAAAAAAATAATATTTTTACTAAAAAAGTTTTCATTTATTTGTATTTATTATATCCAAATTTTCAAAACCTAGTTCATTTAAACTAAAATAAGTTTCTTTCATAGAATTAAAGGAAGCATATGGTCCAAAATAAACTTTAAATTTGTTCTTAGATATCTTCTTAATTTTAATATTTTCCAGATTTACTTTTTTTTCAAATCTATTTTTAACTGCTTCTGCAGATTCAAGAAAATAAAATTCAGCAATATTTATTATATATGTGGGTTTCTTTTTTTTTACTTCAATTTTAGGTGTAGAAACGGACAAATCATTTATATTTATCGACGTGACAGGAGCTTTATTTGCAACATTTTTTTCTTCTTCAAAAATAGATGCTTCTTTTGCAATAAACTTATCATTTTTTTTGATTGTTAAAACTTCAACATACGGATTATTAATATCTAAGTCTAAATTATCTGCCATTTTTTTGGTAATAACAATATTGTAAATTGAAGGATATTTATAAGTTTTTCTTACCTTTGCTGTTAAAGATTTAGAATTAAATGGATTAGATATACCGACCAAAGTATTGTTCTTTAAAAAAGAGTGCAAAACGTAATTTTGATCATTGTTTAGCTTTTTATTTACAATCTTTCTTTCAAAAATAGAATCTTCATAAATTAGAGCAAATCCTTTGGATGAATAAGTCGGTTCTCTTACTTTTACTTTTGAATGTTTTTTTATAATTTTCATATCTTGGGTACATGAAAATAAAAAAATAAATATATATATATAGATTAAGTTAAATTTCATTTTTTATCATATTTGCTAAAATACAAACGGTTACACCAAATCTTAAAGATCTATTCCATTTTAATATTTTTTCATAATTTTCAAAAACCAAGAATGCAGGCGAGTTTTCATTTCCCTCGGGCACTGCTAAATCAGGTATAACTAATGCAGCTTTATTTTTATCACTTATTTGCTCAATATCAACTATTCCCTTTTTTTTCCATAATTTAATTGTCTGATAATTTTTAATTTTTTTAGCGGAAGTATTAATATATTTTTTGGATATTGGTTTAGTTAATTCAACTTTATAAAAGCAGGATGATTGGTATTTCCAACCAATTTTATTTAGGTAGTTTGCTGCTGATGCAACTGCATCGTGAAGAGATTCTTTTAATTCTATTTTGTTATTTTTATCATAATCAATTGCATAATTTTCAATTGATGATGGCATAAATTGAAAATTCCCAAAAGCACCGGCCCACGAACCATACAAAGTATCTGCGTTAATCAATTTTTGATCTATTAATTTCAGCAATATTATTAGTTCTTTTGAAAAAAATTCACTTCTTCTCTTATCAAAACTTAGCGTTGCAAGAGATGAAATAATATCCATTTTTCCAACATGTTTACCAAAATTTGTCTCTATTCCCCACAAAGCTAACAGTAACTCTTTTTCAACTTTGAATTCTTTTTCAACTTCATCAAAAAGTTTTTTATTTTTTATTAATAATGCTTTAGCTTTGAGCATTCTAGAACGTGTTGCTCTTTTATTTATGTAAGTTTTTGTATCTTCAAAAAATTCAGGTTGATATCTGTCATATTTAATCACCTGTTCTAGATATTTAGCATTTTTTAAACTATTGTTAATTGTTTCTTCAGAAATCCCTTCCTCATGTGCTGTAATTTTAAATTTTTTTAGCCAGATATTAAAATCAACTTCTACACTAGAATGTGAAAATTGAGGATATGTTAATAAAAAAATAAGTAATAATTTTTTAATCATGATTTATCTATTTGCTTTGATTTAAATCTTTTAAATAAATAATTACAGCAATCCAAATAAAAATAAAACCAATTAACTTATGAACATTGAATATTTCATTATAATAAAAAATGCCAAGTAAAAATTGACCAGTTGGTGTAATGAAAAAAACCATTCCTGATGTACCAAGGCCGGCAAGCTCAACCCCTCGTAGATATAAATATAGTGGTATTACTGTCATTGGACCTGCTAGAAAAAGCCAAAACATAATATTAGGATTCGAAAGGCTAAAATCATTTAAACCTTTTTGTGATATAAAATAAAAAAGAATTAAGGCTACAGGTACAAAAAATATAGTTTCTATAAAAAGGCCAATATCAGTTTGAACATTAATTTTTTTTCTTAACAAATTATAAGTACTCCAAGTAATCGCCACCGTAAGACCAATCCAAGGAATAGATTTAAAATTAAATAAGAGATAAATTATCGAAATTAGAACTAAAAAAATAGAAATAATTCTTCTTTTATTTAATTTTTCTTTAAAAAAAATAAATCCAAATAAAACACTTAAAATAGGAAAAATATAATATCCAAAACTTGCATCAATCAATCTATTAGTAACTACAGCATAAATCCATGTAAACCAGTTAATAAAAATTAAAAAACCAGAAATAATAAGGATAAATAATTTTTATCACCATTTGTAATGTTATGTTTTAAATCATTGGCAAAATACAAATGTCCATTTTTAAACTTTGTAGTTAATCCAAGTAGTTTCATTCCGTGTTGAGCAAATTTTTTAAAATCTATAGTTTTACCACCATCATAACCGCTAACAGCAATAGTAACATGCTCCGTATTGGCACTGGGAGTTTTTGCTTCCCACTTGCCAAGCACTCCAAGCCACCATACATTATCACGACCTCTATATCGTCGCGGAGGTCTATCATGCGGGCCTATAGACAAATAAACTTCTTTTCCCGATCGTAATAGCTCTTCCGCAATCTGTGAACCTGATGATCCTGCTCCTACCACTAGAACCGCTCCATTAGATAGTTGTTCGGGATTACGGTAACTTTGAGAATGAATTTGTCTAATTGCTCTATCTTCTGGAATTAATGTTGGAATAATTG
>CATLPS010000002.1 GCA_950054535.1 uncultured Chlamydiae bacterium
CATCTAAAGGAGCGATCTGCTCAATGCGAATAAGCGCCACCTTTTGCTTTGCTTTTGCCTGCTTAGCGCTGAGGCTATAGTAAAGATGACCACTGCAAAAAACAAGGCGGGTTGCTTTGCTAGGCCGGCTAGGGTCATCTAAAATAGTACGAAACTCCTCTTGCACCAGCTCTTTTAATGGGCTAGCGCACTCAGGCAGCCGCAAGAGCGCTTTAGGAGTAAAAAGAATAAGCGGCTTTAAAACAAACTGGTGCAAATGAAGACGTAAGAGATGAAAAAGCTGAGCCGGAGTGGTCAAGTTAGCAATGATCATATTACTTTGACTGAATAAAGATAAAAATCTTTCTAAACGAGCCGAAGAGTGCTCTGGACCTTGACCTTCATATCCATGAGGTAAAAAAAGCACTAAATTAGAGGTCTGCCCCCACTTTTCTTCCGCGCTAGAAAGATATTGATCAATAATGATCTGCGCTCCATTGCTAAAGTCACCATATTGAGCTTCCCAAATAGTCAAGCTCTTTTTTTTACAAACGCTATATCCATATTCAAATCCCATTACGGCCATTTCTGAAAGCGATGAGTTATAGATAGAAAAATTTCCTTGCTCTTTTTTTAAGTGGTTAAAGGGGTAATATTCCTCTGCAGTGGTTTGATCTATCCATACAGCATGGCGTTGGCTAAACGTTCCTCTTTTGACATCTTGGCCAGAGAGGCGAATGGAAAAATTTTCCCAGAGTAAAGTGGCAAAGGCCAGCTGCTCAGCTAAAGGCCACGAAATGGCTTTTTCTTCTACTACTGCTTTAAGACGCTCTTGAAGCAAACTGATCACTTTAGGATGAAGGTTTAGCTCTTTTGGAACTTGGTAAAGTTTTTCTGCCAGCATTTTTAAAAATGCTATGCTTATTGGCTTAAACGAGGCCTCTTCTTGGCGTAACTGCTCAGCAGTAACCTTAACAGCGCTATTTTGTTTTACCTTTGCATGCTCTTTTTCTAGTAACTCCTTAAAATCTTTTGTTATTTTTTCTGCTTTTACCTGGTTTAGTAGTTGCTTTTCTTGCAGCGTGCGAAGATAAAGAGAACAAATAGACTCTTTTTTTTTGATTATTTGGTAGAGTAAAGGCTGCGTAAAAGCAGGTTCATCTCCTTCGTTATGACCATATTTTCTATAGCAATTCAAATCGATAAAAACATCTTGTTGAAACTTTTGTCGAATGAAAAGCGCCATGAAGGTAGCGCGGATTGCTCCTTCTACATCTTCTGCATTGACATGCAAAACTGGCGCGTTAAAAGATTTGGCAATGTCCGAGCAATAAAGCGTCGAGCGCGCTTCTTTAGGAGCAGTTGTAAAACCAACTTCATTATTAATAATGAAGTGAATAGTGCCGCCTGTCTTGTAACCTTTGAGATGACTAAACTGAAGTGTTTCGTAAATGACGCCTTGCCCAGCAATAGAGGCATCTCCATGAATCAAAATTGGGAGGGATAAGTTTTTTTCAGCAGCCTCTGAGTAAAAAGATTGAAACGCTTTTACTTGCCCTTCTACTACGGGGTAGATAGATTCTAGATGGCTAGGATTGGGGGGAAGTAAAAGGGCTATTTTCTGTTTAGCAGCAGTTAAATAGACTCCTTCATATCCCTGATGGTACTTAACGTCTGCTCTATTTTTTAGATGGGCTGGAAAAGCATCTTGCTCAAACTCTGCAAAAATCATGGAGTAGGGCTTTTGTAGTAAGTTTGCCAAAATATTTAGCCTTCCGCGATGAGCCATGCCAATCACAGCTCGTTGCAACCCTATTTCCCCTCCTTTTTCTAGTAACAAAGTCAACATGGGCAGCAGTGTCTCCGCTCCTTGCAGAGAAAAACGCTTTTGACCTACATATTTAATATGCAAAAACTTTTCAAATTCTTCTGCGCGGATCAAACAGTTAGCAATTAGCTCTTTTTCTTTGATAGAAAATGGATAATGAAATTGATTAGACTCAACAAATTTTTCTATCCAACTTTGTAATGGTGGAGCGCTTTCTTTAAACTCAAAACCAATTTGTTTACAGTAAATTGTTTGTAATTTAAGAATAATTTCCTTTAAAGGCGCCTCTGCTTGTTCTAAAATCCCTAGCGTAGGAAAAACAGTCGTTAACTCTTCTGGGGAAAAGCGCAGCTCTTTTAAGGTTAAAGGCAAAGGCAGAGATTTTAATTTTTGCTTAAGAGTGCTTACCTTAGCCATTAAATGGCCAAAGCGACGATAAGCGTCAATCAGATGAAAAATCCTCTCTTTTTGCTCTGAATATTCAGTACTAGTGGGGGCAAAAGAGGAGGAAAAGCGCGTGAACTTTGTCTCCAGATCAGCAAAGTAACTTTCCCAAGAAGGATCTAGTTTGCCTGGCTGAGTTTGATAAATCTCATAAAGCTTTTCTATAAACCCATTTTCGCCGAGCTGTTCGTCTTCCATTACGTCCACAGAATTTAAAGATATTTGATATTGTCAAGATTTAACTGAGAATTTATTATTTTTAAAGAAATTATTCTCTATTTTTTAGTGGATCTAAAATTCATGCATCTTTGGCCAAAGCAGCTATTAAAATTAGCTATTCAATTTTTTTCTCCTCTATTTCTTCTCACTTCGTGCTCTGAAGCAAAAAACGACCACCGCTATCAGTGGCAAAAAATTGCAGCTAGAAACGAAGAAAAGTCGCTGGATCGACCTTTGGTTTATCAAGCTTTGCTTGCAAAGCAGTGGAAAAAAATTCCTATCCCCTTTGACCAGTCCATTTACGATAGCAAGCTTGCCGTGTGTCAATTTTTGATTGAGGAGACAAAGCCTGAATTATCTCTCTTTCTCCATACATTCCCCTTTAACAAAGGCCAAATGCGTCCTTCCCCTCAAGCGCAGATAGAGCGTTGGAAAAGGCAATTTGAAGCAGCTACTTCTTTAGAGATGGAGGTGACCCCTTTTTCTTGTAATGGCTTTTGTGGCTTAAAATTAATAGCGGAAGGAAAAATGAAAGGAAAACCTGTACAAATGATTGCCTATGCTATGCAGCTGGCTGAGGAACATAGACGAGAAATAGAGCTGTCTTTAAGCCCTCTTGATCGGTATAAGCTAGCTGATTATACAATAAAAATTGTAGGACCTTTACTTGATTTGCAAAGGCATAAAGAAGACATTGAGAAATTTGCTCAAAGTTTTGAATTTATCGATGAGTTGACAACTACACTATGAAGCAGATCAAAGCGGTTTATTTTTTTTTAGGCTCTCTTTACTTTGCTATTTTCTTAATGGTAGTGGCAGCTTTAGTGGTGGCGATAGGAACAGCGATCGAAAGTATCACAGGCTCTCATCTTTTAGCAGCTAAGTGGAGCTATGATCATCCTCTTTTTTTGCTTTTACTTTGTCTGTTTTTTGTGAATATTCTTTTTTCTGCCTTACAAAGATGGCCATTTAAAAAGCGTCACTTTCCTTTTTTAATGACCCACCTTGGCCTGTTGATGATCCTTGGTGGAACCATTTTAAAAAATCAAATTGGATTGCAAGGCTATCTACAATTACTAGAAGGGTCTAGTAGCCACGAAGTGTTACTGCCCTATAGTGATGGTCTTTTGATTGAAAAGCCTGCGAAAAAAGAGATTGTCAGCTTTGATCCGCAAAATCCTTTAAAAACTTATCAAGCAAAGAGCTTTTCCGAGCTTACTATTCAACCTATCGCCTATTTTCCGCACGTAGAAGAGCGCTTAGAAAGCTGGATAAAGGGCGACTATTTTTTTATTAAAGGGCAAAAACCTTTAGCAGTGTCGAATTGGCAAAATGGGCAACCTTTGCCTGCTGGAACCCAAATGCATTTTGCCAGCTACCCTTATCCATGGCAAGTAGTAGCTATCAAAACCTCTGATGCAACTGAGCTCATTGAAAAATTTTATCTTCATCAATTAAACTTAGTCATTACCAGTTCAGTAGATAGCAGAGTCTTATTGGAGCTACCACTCCAAACAGCGCTTCGCTCTTCCTTGGACATCGATGGCTCTTGCTACCTCCTGCGTCTATTTTTACCCTATTTTTTTAAGGAACAAACTATTGCTCCCAGCTTAACTGCCTATCAACTACTAAAAGAGAAGAGGCAAGAAAAAAAGCTACAGATTCTCCTGCAAGGCAAGCACGCTTTATTTAATCAAAAGCAAGAAAAATACGATAAAAATCAGGCTCAATTTCAACTAGACTTAAAGCGTCCGCTCCCTATGCTTTTGGCTATCCAAGAAGAGACTAATGCTACTGAGCTACTTTTTTTTGATCAATATGGCAGAATTGAGCATGAGCAATTTTCTACGCAAAATATAGAAACTTTTTATGCTTATGATGGCGGATATGGCGGGTATGCCATTCAAACGACATTGCCCTTCCCTCCTTTTGCTACAGGGCGGCAAGATAAAGAAAGAGCTCTGAAGCGACAAATGGAGCAAGAGATCAATTTAGCGCTGCAAAAAGGAGCTCCTCTCAGTCCGCCTCTTGAGGTTTTTAAAAAAACCTGTAAAAAAGCAAACTTGGATTTTGCCCAGACATTTATTCTCTATCTTCAGCAGTGGAAAAAAAATGGCCAAATACTATTTGAAAATCCGCAAGACCCAGCCCTTACCCTTTTTTTTAAAAATCTTTACTGGAAAGAAGAGGAGTTAAAAGTACAAAAAGCTTGCCAGTGGGTCTATCTCCTTTACCAACGTTTTCACAACTTATTAAAAGAGAAAAAAGAACTTAGGTCTTATTTAAAAAAGCAGCGCTGGCCGTTTACTATAGACTCTTTTAATAGTCCTACGAACTTTTTTATGCAGCTTGCAGAACAAACTTTTTTTATAGCAGATAAACTCCCTGAATGCCCTATCGAAGCAGCTACCCTAAAAGAAAAAAACTCGCTGTTATCAGCATTTTTTTTAGCCTATAAAATAGATCCTCAGCTTCTATTTCCTTCTTTAGAGCAAATCTCTTGTGAAAGCGATTATGCCCTATTTGAAAGATGGCAACCTATTGAAATTGAGACTACTTTAAAAAGTAGATTAGTGCAGCTTTATCCACCTTTAAAGATAGAAGAGAGGCAACCTGGAATTATTATAGAAGTTTGTAAGGGAACGCAAAAAGAGTTAATTGCTCTTGCTTATCATCCGACAGGCCTAAAATGGCCCATTTTTCAAGGGCGCTATAAGCTACGCTACCAGCCTCAAGCAATAAAAATTCCTTACTCCATTCAACTTAAGCAAGCCAGAGAAATTTGTTATCCAGGAACTACTCAAACCTATAGTTATGAAGCTGATATAGGTATGAAGAAAAAAGATAAAAAACGGTTAAAAACTTTAAGTATGAACAGTGTACATGAAACATGGGATGGATATCGCTTTTATCTCTCTGCTATTAGCAAACCCTCTTTACACGCTTTAAAGTCCGCCCAAATCATCGTTAATCGCGATCCGGCTAAATATTTTTTAACCTACCCTGGTATTTTTCTTGTTTTTATGGGAACAATTTTACTTTTTTGGTTTAAACGCTAAAAGCTTTTAACTAAGCTCTAAAACCAAATAGTTGCCCTCTTCACAAATTCCTTCTTCTACGGCATACCAATTATTTTTTAAGTAAAAAGCGATTGCTTTTTCATTTTTTATCAAACATTTTAAGCGATAAGGCAGAGCAAATTTATCAAGAAGAGTTTGCATTAATATTTGCCCCACTCCTTTTCGTTGGTAGGTGGGTAACACAAAAAAATGGTGGATAAAAAGAGGTTTTTCTTTTTCGTAAATGGAGACAAATCCCACTATTTGCCCTTTTTTCTCCTCTGCTAAAAAAATCGTTTCCTTACAAAAAGCTTTTTCTATCTGGTCTATGTTAAAAAAAGAAGCAGGTTGCCAATAAAAGGTATCTCGCCTCGTTAAAAGAAAAACTTTTTTTAATAAGGCAAGATCGGTGAAAACAGCTTGTCTTACTTGATACTGTTGTTTGTCCATCATTGGCTTTAAGAAAGAATCTTTTTTCTTTTGTCTTTTTATTTTAATGGCGTTTGCGCGGTGGAATATCATCTACTGATTGGATAGTCTTGTGTGTAGCCCTCTTTTTCTCTTTGTCTTTCATGGGCTCTTCTACTTCTGTATAAAGAGTATCAATAAGATTGCCGGCATATGGGGAATGTTTTTTCTTTTTCATAAAAGCCTCCTACACGGTTTAAGGGGTCTGAAAACCCTACCTTAATTCTATCACATTTTCAAATAAAAAATTGACTTTATCTTTTTTTATTAAAGCTGTTTTTTTTCTTATATTGCAGATAAAAGCCAACTTATCTTAAATAGCTAAAAAATAATTGATAACTACAAATCTTTTTTAAGTTTTAAATTTTTGTGAAAAATTTTTTTCTCTTTTCTCTATTTTCTTTCTTTTTGCCTTTTTTATTAGTTGGACAAACGGAAAACTACCCAGTTCTTTTTAAAGGCAGATACCGGCCCGCTACCGTCTATGCAAAACTTTGGCTTTTTGACTTTTCTCATGATGATCATTTTCGCCTGAAAGAAGAAAAAAAATTCATGCCAAACTCAGCTTTGGATTTTCTTCTTCAACTGAGTGTAATGGGCCATGAGCCATGGAAAAATAGTCCACTTTTTTGGGTAGATTCAAAAGAGATCAAAAAAATAACAGGTCTTCCTACAAAAACTCGGCGATTTAGCTATAATGAATTGAACCAAGCATTTTATCGCCATCCAGCTACCTCTCTTAAGCTTTTAAAGTCTCTTCTTTTTTTTGAGCTTTTAAATAACCACTTTTCTTCGGTGCAAACAGATTTACCTCGCCGGTTTCCCTTAAAATTTTTTAAGCAAACTCTTTTAGTGAGTGTCTGTTCATCTAGCGTCACTCTTTTGGCGGTGCCTCAAGACTTTCCTTGGACTATTTCAACGCCTTTGCAGTGGACATTTGACCTTAAAGAAGAGCAAAAAAAAATGAAAAAGTATAAAAAAATCATGGAAAGCTTTTCTTTTTTAACTAAAGAGCTCTATCAATTTGCGCAGATTATCCCCCTGAAAGTAAGCCAACAAAAGTTTTATAATACCTATGTACAACTAAAGAAACTCTCCTTTTCTCCTCAAGAAATCTCAAAAAGATTGGAAGAAGCTTTTCCTTTAAAAATGCGTCTTCTTTCTGCCAGCTCTTTGCTACTTGCTTTGCCTGGTCAAGATGGAAAAGAGTGGTTTTCCCTTAATTCTCTAGGGCTTTTAACCTACTGCCCTGAAAAAAACTCATTAAAGCCAATTAAAAATTTTACCCTCTATTCCAATCAAAACTTTAAAAAAATCCAAAGCCGATTTCTTAAAATGCAAAAAGCCATTTTGCAAGGCGATCAAGAAGAAATAAACTCTTCTCAGCAGGCAATTGCGCGCGCGCTTTGTACTGCTTATGCTTCTTTGGAGAACAAAGTGGCTAGCCGAGCAGAAAAAAAAGCGATCTATTATCCTAGCTTTAACCAGTTAAAAGCAGAAAATTACTACTATCTTTATCCTTGGATGAAAATAATCATTATTTTTTATAGCATTGCTGCAATTTTTTTATACTTTAGCTATTTTTTCCCCTCCTCTTTTGTTAATAGACTTGGCCTTTCTTTATTTGCTCTCACTTTTTTCTTTCATACTCTTTTGTTGATTGGGCGTAGCTACCTTTTGTCCAGGCCTCCGGTAGCGAATATGTTTGAAACAGTCATGTATGTTCCTTGGGTTGCAAGTTTGATTGCCTGCGTTTTTTATTTACGTAAAAAAAACACTCTACCTTTACTTGCTGCCAGCTCGATTGCAGTTGTACTGCTCTCATTAGCCGAATTTACACAGTTAAGTCAAGATCTAGAGAACGTGCAGGCCGTTTTAGACTCGCAATTTTGGCTATTTATTCATGTACTTCTTGTAGTAGGAAGTTATGGACTGTTTGCTCTAGGCGCGCTTCTTGCACACTTTTACTTGGGAGCTTTTTGCATTGGCTTCAAACCTTCTTCTTCCTTAACGCTAGTGAACTCTATTCTACAAAGCCTTTATTTAGGTCTTACTTTATTGATTGTAGGAACTTTACTTGGCGGGATATGGGCTGCAGAAAGCTGGGGTAGATTTTGGGACTGGGACCCTAAAGAGTCGTGGGCATTTATTTCTATTTGCCTTTATTTAGCATGTGTTCACGCCTATAGATACCATAAAATTAGCGCTTTTGGACTCTCTGTAGGGGCCATTGTTGGATTTTTAGCAATTAGCTTTACTTGGTATGGCGTCAATTATATTTTAGGCACTGGTTTGCATAGTTATGGATTTGGCTCTGGAGGACAGACTTTTTACTACTCATTTATTTTCATCGAGCTCTTTTTTTTATTTTGTTCTTTTTTTGCTTATCGCCATAAAAAAATGTAAACAACATAAAAAATTTTTTAATTTTTTACATTTCTCGATTGGGCTTAAAACTTTTGCTATGCTAGCATGCAATTTAATAGTGAGCTTATCAGTAAGACTATTAGTTTTTAAGAGATCGCAAAAATAGCTGACAAGCGGTTTTTAAGCAAAAACTCTCCTTAAAAAAGGAAAACCTAGTTGACCTTTAGAAAAAAATTGAAAAATAATCTTTAAACATTTAGCATCTTTCAGACAACAAATAAAAATTTTGTCGATCTGCAAATGAAAGCGCTAATGGAAGGGAATGTAAGTGAAAATATGAGACATGTTAAAAGCGAAAGACTAAAGAAACTTGAAAGCGAGCTAAGTGACCTTGAGCAATGGTTAAAACTTGGTTTAGTTCCTAAAAAAGATATTGATAAGCATAAAAATGAAATTTCTGGAGTAAAAGCTAGAATCGAAGAAGAAAAAGAGCGCCTACAATCTTTAAAAGAAAGCGGCGAAGCAGAAGAGTATATCACACCTAAAAAGACCGCCCTAAGGGGAGGGTATAACGACATGCCGACTATTCCCGATATCGATATGGATAATAATGGAGGGGGCGGCAGCGATACTGGTTTTGATATGGATACCGATGTGATGGAAGTCGAACATACTTCAGAAGAAAAAGATGAGGAGGATCTCACCGAAAACGATACCGATGATGAATCTTATTTCAGCGACAAAAATCGTTGGCGTCGAGGTGGAATTGTAGATCCAGATGCCAATGATTGGTAGACCATTTGCAAAAAGACTTTAGCCTCTATATTCACATTCCTTTTTGTACTCAAAAGTGCGATTATTGTCATTTTTATGTTTTGCCAAATCAGGAACATCTCCATGATTTGCTTTTGGAAGGACTACTTTTAGAATGGCAAAGAGTTGTCAAGCTTTTACAAAATAGGCGCCTTGTTTCTATCTATTTTGGAGGGGGTACTCCCTCTTTATTTGGTGCAAAGCGCCTGCAAAAACTATTAAATACTATCTTAACCTCCCCCATTTTACTTTCTCCTTTTTTAGAGATCACTTTAGAAGCGAATCCAGAAAAAATCGATTTGAAGCTCATGCAAGCTTATGCAGAGATAGGCATTAACCGTTTGAGCATTGGGGTGCAGTCATTTGATGATCAGCTGCTAAAAATTTTAGGTAGAGTACATAGCGCTAAAATGGCTAAAGAAGCAATTTTTACGGCTGTAAAAGCAGGTATTGATAATATCACCATCGATTTAATGTATGAACTACCGCATCAAACAGTGCAGCAGTGGCAGCAAACGTTAAATGAAGTACAAGAGCTCCCTATCACTCACCTTTCGCTTTATAACTTAACCATTGAGCCTCAAACTCTATTTTATAAAAAGCGCCATTCTCTTGCACTAGTGAGGCCAAATCAAGAAGAAAGTCTAGAGATGTATTTAAGCGCTGTCAACACTTTTAAAGCGCAAGGATTAAAGCAGTATGAAATTTCTGCATTTGCAAAAGAGGGCTTTGCATCTCAGCACAATAGCGGCTATTGGACAGCCAGGCCTTTTTTAGGGCTGGGCCCTTCTGCTTTTAGTTTTTGGAACCAACAGCGCTTTCAAAATATTGCAAATTTAAATAAGTATTATAAATTACTAGCAAGCGGGCAATCTCCTGTAGATTTTAAAGAAGCTTTATCTTCAAACGCTTTGCGCAGAGAACTTCTTGTGATCCACTTACGTTTAACTAAAGGAGTCGACCTTACGCATTTTCAACATACTCATGGCAATTTAGACAAAGAGACTTTAGACGCTTTAGAAAAGTTAAAAAGCCAACGCCTTTTAATCACAACAGAAAAAAATGTGATTAAACTTTCTGACCTAGGGCTGCTTTATCATGATGCCATCGCAGAAGAGCTTATTTAAATCTAAGATCCAATGATCCTCAATGAGTTAAAATTTTATTTATCTCCCTATTTTTTTATAATTTTTATAAAAATTTATTTAATATCTTAACAAATAGTTAATCAACTCTTATTTTGATTAATAATTAAAAAGATAAGATAATTGAATATATAAAATAGAAAATGAGGTTGTCTATTCATGTTTAAAGTATCTCCCCAAGACTTAAGTGGTATACATCAACATTTCAGTGAAGCTAATAAAATTTTTTTGTTAGGTCCCCTTTATGCCAGAGTAGTAGGCGCTCCAACAGTTGTATCGTTAAAAATTTGCGATGTCGCCTTTAATGCTTTAAAAGGACTTTTAGAAATTACAGGAAAGCTAACCGTAGGAACTTTTACTGTTTTACCTAATTTGATGTGCTTGATAGCGGGCTACGAGCAAATCCATAATCCTTTTTCTTTAAAAAATGGACTGAAAGCCTTTAAGCTCTCAATTTTGTCTCTAGTAACAATTCCTAAAATCTTTTGCATTTACTTAATAGATCCCACGCTTGCTACTTTTTCACAGGTTCGATTAGAGAGAGATCGTTTACAGAAAAATTTTGACCAGTTAACTTCAGAGAACAACCATTTACAACAGGATTTTGACCAGTTAACTTCAGAGAACAACCATTTACAACAGGATTTTGACCAGCTAAATTTAGAGAGAGATCATTTACAACAAGCTTTTGAACAGTCAAATTCAGAGAGAGATCATTTACAACAGGATTTTGACCAGCTAACTTTAGAGAAAAACGCATCTTTTCCCACTTCAACTGAAAAAAAGTCAATAAAAGAAAAAGTAGAGAAAAGTGATTCCTCTTCTTCCTGCCCAACGGTAACAGAGTTAACTAAAGAAGAAGTAGAGATGCTGCAAACTCTTCATTCCGATTTTGGCCTTGATACATCTCATCTTTCTAAAAAAACAGATATTATTCAGTTTTTATTAAGCCATTTAACAGAGGCTAATCAGGCAGCAAGTAAATCTAATCAACAAATTGAAGAACTTAAAAAAGAGAATGCACAATTAAAAAATATGCCATCAATACCGCCACCACCACTATCGCCGCCACCACCACCGCCGGCGCCAGTAAAAGAAAAAATAGTTGCGCCTTTAAAACGATCGCGTCCTTCAAAGAGACCATCACCACAGCCAGCATTAGATCCTGATTTAGTTAAGCACATGAGAGGCCGGCGAGAAGTATTTGGTTCTGAAGATGTAGGAGAGATATTTGCAAGAAATATCGACGAAAAAGAAGAACAAGGCCTACTTCCCAAAAAAGAAAAGATAGATTTTAAAAAAGCATTACACGAACTAAAAGATATTTTGAGTTTTTTAGAGGAAGACGACAACTTAGTAGAGCAAATAGAAGCTGGGTTAAAGCAGATAGGGGTGGAAAAAGATTCGGAAATAGGAAAAAAATTACAGCCTTTGATAGATCGAGTACGTGAAGATGATTTTGACTTAGAAATTTTACAAGAAACTATTGAGGAGGAGATCCAAAAGCTCTAAAGTAAAATGCTATAAAAAATAAAATTAGCTTTGCTTTCTTACTTAAAGTAGCGTTAAACATACAATGTTTTAAAAGCTAGAGATATTGTTAGTAGATATCTCTAGCTTGTATTACTAAGCTCTTAACAAAAAATGTTTTCAAAATTATTTTTTAATTTATTATCGATTATTTTCTTATTTTTTATCAGTAAACTCAAAAGATAACTTTAACTATTTGATAAGTTGTTATATCATTTTGAAGTTTCCTCCTTCAAGATAAACCCTTACTTGCATACTCTTTGCTATTTTCGCTTTTTATAAGGGCTTTTATAAGCTAGAATATTCACTTATTGCTTAATGCAAAAAAAGTCAAAGCTACTCATTTATTGCCTTAAGTTTTCTTTAAACTTTTGCATCTTTTTATTACTTATCAATTTTTACTAAATTTCACCAAGTTGCCTTGGTAAATGCCTTAGCTTTTTTGAGAGAAAAGAGAAAAAAACAGCTACAAATTTATTTGCAAAATAAAATTTTGATTTGTACATTAACCACAACGTAAAACCAACCAGATGGATGACTACCAAATTACGTCAACTACCCCTTAGTAAAATTGTTTAGAAAAACTCTTTTAAGTTGCTTTAAAAAATTTAAATTTTTTAAAGCAAAAGGCTTAGTAATTTCACTATAGCAATAGTGAACTTATAAGCTGGCCACCTTTAATCGAAGTTTTACTCTTTCAATCTCAAACTTTTGGGAACTAACATTTACCCTATAAGGCAACTTATGAAAAGAATTCTACACACCTTTTTTTTAGTTCTTTTACTGCTTAATTCAGCGCTTCATGCTTTTGAAAAAAACTCTGCGCAAAATAAAAAAGTATTTTTAACAGGCGCGGCCGGTTTTATTGGTAGCAACTGCTTAAAATACTTATTCGATAAATATCCAGATTATGAATTTGTGGTTTTAGATGCTTTAACCTATGCAGGTAACTTAGAAAATATTCCTGCTTACATTAAAGAGTCAGACAGATATCAATTTATCCATGGATCGGTCACCGATTTTGCTGTAGTAGATGAAATCATGAAAAGCGCAAATTTTGTAGTGCATTTTGCAGCAGAAAGCCATGTCACTAGGAGCATTTTAGATGACTTTATCTTTTTTGATACAGAGGTGTTAGGCACACGTACCCTTTTAGTCTCTTTGGTGAAAAATAGCGCAAATGTGCAGCGTTTTATTCACATCTCTACTTCTGAAGTGTATGGTACAGCTGAATCAGAACCGATGGAAGAGACGCATCCTTTAAATCCTCGCTCTCCTTACGCTGCAGCAAAAGCAGCTGCGGATAGATTAGTTTACTCTTACGCGTGCACTTATGATGTTCCTGCGGTCATCGTTCGTCCTTTTAATAATTATGGTCCCAACCAACACTTAGAAAAACTAATTCCCCATTTGCTAGCATCGGCTATTAGAAAAGAGCCTTTAACAATCCACGGCGATGGTAGCCAAAAACGAGACTGGCTGCATACCCAAGATACAGCAATGGCAATTGATAAAATTTTACACTTACCTAATTTTGATACTATCAAAGGAGAAGAGATTAATATCGGTACAGGTAAATCTATCTCGGTTTTAGAAATTGCTCATACTATTTTAGATGCTTTTGGCCTTCCGCCTGCTCAATACTTAAACTTTGTTTCTGATAGACCAGGCCAAGTGGACTGCCATATTGCCGGGATAGAAAAAGCAAAAAAATTGCTCAACTGGGAGCCTACCATTTCTTTTGAAGAAGGAATTCAAGAGACCATTCAATGGTATAAAAATAATCAAATGATCTGGAAAAAGTTAGAAGCAGATGAAGTGGTTTCTACCCACCTTAACTAGCTTTCGCTAAAACCTTTTTTGCTCTTTTATCTTAAAAATGAACGGTAAAAGAGCATTTTAATTTCAACAAAAGAGAATGACAAATGCGCAACTTAAAAAAACTTTTTTCCCTATTTTTTTTATTAAGCTTCTTTTGCCTTTTAAACTTAGCAGCAAAAGAAGAGACAAATCCTAAAACCTTTTTAGTTTTTGGAGGAAAAACAGGCTGGATTGGGCAAAAATTAATCGAGTTACTAAAAAAAGATCATCATATCGCTTATGCAGCAGAGTCGCGTTTAGAAGATCGTGCAGCGATAGAAGAAGAGATTCGTTTTATCCAGCCTGATTATATTTTTAATGCCGCGGGAATGACTGGTAGACCCAATATTGACTGGTGTGAGTCCAACAAACAAGAGACAGTACGCGTCAATGTTTTAGGAGCTTTAAACTTAGCCGATGTAGCCTATCTGTATCATATTCCTGTCACCAACTTTGGTACAGGTTGCATCTATTATTATGATGAGGCGCATCCTTTAGGAAGCGGTATCGGTTTTACAGAAGAAGATGAGCCTAACTTTGCAAAATCTTTTTACTCGGCTACCAAAATTATTTTGGAAAAAACTTTGCTTAACTACCCAAATGTTCTAAATTTGCGCCTCCGTATGCCAATTTCTGCTGACTTGCATCCAAGAAGCTTTATTACAAAAATTGTCAATTATGAAAAAGTAGTCAATGTGCCTAATTCGATGTCTATTTTAGATGATCTGCTTCCGGTTGCAATTGAAATGACGCTGCGTCAGTTAAGAGGCGTTTACAACTTTACTAATCCTGGAACGTTAAGCCATAATGAAGTACTAGCCCTTTATAAAGAATATATTGACCCAGACTATAGTTGGGAGAATTTTTCTTTAGAAGAGCAAGATCGTATTTTAAAAGCAGCCAGATCTAATACTGAGTTAGATGTCTCTAAACTACTGAAAGAATTTCCAGATATTCCTCCTATCAAAGATTCTATTCATGCTCTTTTTCAACGAATGAGACAAAATTTAAATAAAGGATGTCAATAAATCCTTTTATTTTATAAACAAAAAGAAAAAAGATTTTTTCTTAACTCTTGGTTTTAAAAAGAGAAAAAGGGTTTGCCTCTCTTTTTAAAACCAGTTTCTTGAAGGAGCTTTAAGCTTTTTATGAAAATGGCTCTATCTAATCCCCAAAAAACCAACGATGTAATAGAAAAAAACCTTTTGACTCCTCTTTTAGTTAGGCAAACGGAGGTAAAAAATCGCATTGTTCTCTCTCCCATGTGTCAGTATTCTTCTGTTGATGGCTTTGCTAATGACTGGCACCTTGTTCACTTAGGAAGCCGTGCTTTAGGAGGTGCTGGTATTGTTTTTACAGAAGCTACTGCTATCTCGCCAGAAGGGAGAATTTCGCCATATGATTTAGGAATTTGGAGCGATGAGCAAGTTCCTTTCTTAGCGCGTATTGCTAAGTTTATTAGCGAAAATGGTTCGCTTCCAGCTATGCAAATTGCTCATGCCGGTCGCAAAGCTAGTTGTCAAAGACCAATCGATGGAGGAGCTTCTTTGCCTTTAGAAAAAGGAGGGTGGCAAGTAGTCGCTCCTTCTGCTGTTGCTTTTTCAGAGAAAAGTCAAATTCCTAAATCCCTATCGCAAGCGGCTATGAAAGAAATTGTCTTTTCTTTTCAGCAAGCAGCAAAAAGAGCAGTTGCTGCAGGCTTTAAAATCATTGAGATTCATGCTGCTCACGGCTATCTTCTTCACCAGTTTCTTTCTCCTTTAAGTAATCAACGGCAAGATGAATATGGAGGTAGCTTGGAAAATCGCATTCGTCTACTAGGTGAGGTAGTGCAAGCAGTGCGTTTAGTAATTTCAGAAAAGATGGCGCTTTTCTTGAGAATCTCTGCTACTGATTGGATAGAGGGTGGATGGGATTTAAAGCAATCGATTGAATTAGCTAAACAAGTTAAACAATTAGGAGTGGATGTCATCGATGTCTCTTCCGGCGGAATTGTACCTTACGCAAAAATTCCTACGAAACCAAACTATCAAGTGCCATTTGCCACCAATATTCAGGAAGAGGCCCAAATCCTTACAGGAGCAGTAGGTTTCATTACTCAGATAAAACAGGCAAATCAAATCATTTCCTCCAATGCAGCCGATTTAGTGTTTATTGGAAGAGAGTTTTTAAGGCAACCCTATTTTGGATTGAAAGCGCAGCAATTTTTAGCAAAGCAAGTAAGCTGGCCTAAACCATATGGTTATGCATTATAAAAAAGGAAACGAGCAATGACGAAAGAAATGGAAGATCTGATTTTTAACTTTAAAGCAAAAGAAAAATTGGATAATCAAAAACTAGTAGGAGAAGAGCTGCAACAAGGAAAATCAATAAAAGAGATCATTCAAATTTCTGACAGGCTCTGTCGCCGGCTCTATCAGGTAGCTTTTCACCTTTTTGAAGAAAAAAACTACAAAGATGCTTATAACGCTTTTATTTTTTTATCCGCTATTGATCCTAACTGTTCTCAGTACTGGCTAGGACTGGGAATGTCTGCCCAAATGTGCCATGATTATGAAACAGCTATTGATGCTTATGAGCTAACTGCCTGCATGGAAATTGATAATCCTGTACCCTATTTTTATCTTAGTAAATGTTTATTTGCCATTCATGAAAGAGAAAATTCTTTACATGCTCTGGACTTGGCAATAGAAGTAGCCGGGGAAGTGGAAGATTATCAAGAGCTTAAAAGGCAAGCACAAGCGGCAAAGAAACTGCTTTTAGAACAATTTAACGATTAATTTTACTCTTTAGAAAACCGTGCAATTTTTGGATCGATTAAAGAGACTAAATCGCTTGCTTTCATCACAATAGACTCCGTTGTTTTTCCACAGTTAAAAGCAGCTTTTTCACCTTGTAGAATGCTTTCATCGAAAAAAGTCTCTAGCCTAAGCAAAAATCCAAAAGGAGGAACTGCCCCTAAAGAGAGCCCAAAGCGTTCTTTAATGACTTCGGGAGCTTCAAACTCGCATTTTTCTCCTACTAAACTAGCGACAGCCTTCATGTCGAGCTTTAAATGCGCAGCAAGGTTAAATTGATAATTTTTCTTTGTTGTTTTTCCTTTTACAATAATAGACTTCATTCCTTCTGTAATAGCGGTATTTCTCAAGTTAGCAGACTGCTCACAATTCAACGTCTCTTGATGCTGCAGTGAAGTAAAAGGTAGCTCTTTTTCTTTAAGCAAACGAAAAATCTCATTACGCAAATTTTCTTCTCCAAAAAAGAGCTTTGCTCTAATGCGATTTGCCGCAATGCGCTTTGGGTCAGAAGGAAAAAGAGAAGCTTCGCGAATATTTTTAAGTTGTAGTAGCGTCATAGTAAGTCGCTCAAGCCCCATGCCAAATCCACCATGACAAGGCATACCAAATTTAAAAATATTTAGGTAATCAGAGAAATTGATAGGGTCCATTCCTTTGGACTTAATTCCTTCGACCATTGACTCATAAGTATGGCGGCGCTGTCCACCAGAGGTAATCTCAGTACCTGCGCAGAGTAGGTCATAGGTATTGGTTAACTCAGGGTTTTTAGGATTGGGATAAGAATAAAAAGGTCTTTTACTCGTTTTCCAGTCAGTAATAAAAATTAAGCTAGTGCCAAAATTTTCTAAAGCGTAATTGCAAAGCTCTTTTTCTGCTGCAGGACTTAAGTCTGGTTCTTCTCTTTCATCGTGACCGGTTCTTTTAAAGTAAATTTCTTGAGCCTCTTTAAAGGTGACGCGTGGAAAGGCAACTTCTGGTGGGACACTGATGAATCTATTTCCTAGTAAAGCTATTTCTTTTGCGCAGTGTTCCTGAATAAAGGCCACCATGAATTTGATGCAAGCTTCTTGAATATCCATAATTTCTGACCAATCGTCAAAAAAACCTATTTCAAATTCAAACTGTTTTCCTTCGGTAAGATGACGAGTAGTTTGAGAGTTTTCTGCTCTAAAAAAAGGCATTAAAGCAAAAACTCTTTCATTTACGCCTACCATCATTTGTTTATATAGCTGGCTACTCTGCGCAAGAGTTGCTACATGGCCAAAGTAGTCTACATTAAAAAACTCAGCTCCACCCTCAGAAGAGGCGCCAATCAAGTTGGGCGCAAAATACTCCACCGCCCCTATTTTATCATGCATAAATAATCTAAAAGCATGAACAAGTTCAGCTTGAATTTTAAAAACAGCTTGAATTTGTCTATTTCGCAAAGCAATCGATCGATGATCTAAAATAAACTCTAAATCAGAAGGAATTTCTGGTTTATAATATTCAATAATAGGGACTTCTTTGATGGGAACCTCTACGGTAATAGAGGGATCAACAATTTCTACTTTTAATTCTGCTTGAGCAGAAAATTGGGCTTTACCAACAACTTGAAGAACTGCTCCTGGCTGTAACTGCGAAATTTTTTTCAGTTCTTCTTTTGACTGGATCACTACTTGAGCAATTCCTGACCGGTCTCTTAAGATTAAAAAGTGAATTTTTCCCAAAGAGCGCAGATTATTTAACCATCCTTTAATAAGCACCGGTTGATCTAAGTAATGAGAAAGCTCTGCAGCCATTATCCTATTCATATCAGCCTTTTTCGCTAAAGAGTATCGATCTGTTGTTTTAAAAGTTCGTTCACAATCTGAGGAGATGCTTTCCCTCGGCTCATTTTCATCACTTGTCCCACTAAAAATGCAAAAGCTTTATCACGACCGGACTTAAAATCTGCAATCGACTGTGGATTTTCTTTAAGTACACTTAACACCATCTGCTTGATTTCGTCTTTATCGTTTAAAGGCTGGTAATCTGGATTAGCAGAGACAATTTCGCTAGGGTCAGCGCCTGGCCGTGCGACCATCTCATCTGCTACACTTTTTGCAATACGCCCAGTGATTTCCCCTTTTTCGATAAGATTAATCAATATGGTAAGTTGCTGTGGATCGATCCCAATCATGGTAATACTTTTACCAAGTTCCTTTAAACGACCACTAAATTCCACTAAAATCCAGTTAGCTAAGCTGCGCACGTTGAGGCACTCTTTAGTAGCTTGCTCAAAATAATCTGCAAGTTGCTTATCACTTACTAAAGCAAATGCCTGATCAGTAGAAAGCCCATATTCTTTTACATATCTTCGTTCTCTTTGTAAAGGAAGTTCGGGCAGTGCCTGTCTCACTTGTTCAATATAGCTATCTGTCAAAACAATAGGAACTAGATCAGGCTCGGGAAAATAGCGATAATCGTCGGCACTTTCTTTGCGACGCATTAACACTGTCTCTTTTTTTTCTACATCCCAGCGATAAGTAGCAGGAGAAATGATGGACTCATGGGCTTTTTGCGGCTCTTTTTCATATGCGGCAATTTGCCTGGCCACTTCTGAGCAAATAGCCATTTCCATATAAGAAAAAGAGTTCATATTTTTAATTTCAATTTTGTTGCGTAACGTTTTTTCGCCTTTAAGTCTGACAGAAATATTAGTATCAATGCGTAGCGAGCCCTCTTCCATATTGCAGTCAGAGACGTTAATATATTGTAAAATCGCCTTGACAGCCATGGCATAAGCAACTGCTTCTTTAGCTGTATGAATACAAGGCTCTGAAACAATTTCAATTAAAGGGCAGCCTGCGCGATTATAGTCAACTGCTGCAAAGGTAGAGAAATGTTTAAGCATGCCTGCATCATCTTCTAGATGAGCGCGATTAACGGCAAAACTTTTTTCTGCTCCATCTACTTCCGCAATGACTTTTCCACCTTTCACAATCGGGTACTCGTACTGAGTAATTTGAAAATTACGAGGGCTGTCGGGGTAAAAGTAGGACTTGCGATCAAATTTACTAAATTTAGCGACCTCTGCTTCAATTGCGCAGCCAAATTGTACTGCTTTATGTACAGCCTCTTTATTAAGCACTGGAAGAGCGCCTGGTTGGCCTGTACAAACTGCCGTAATATTGCGGTTAGGTTCATCTCCAAATCGATTAGGAGCTGTACTAAACAGTTTTGTTTTTGTATTAAGCTCAACGTGAATTTCTAAGCCAATGACTGCTTCCCATTTGTCATGCGAAGAATACTTTCCATTATTTTCCATCGAAATTCTCCTTCACTAAAGGGGGAATGGCATAGTTAAAGGGGAGTTTTTTTTCTAAAAGGTGGGCTACGTTTAAAAGCAAACAGTCCTGTTTTTGAGGGGCAATCAGTTGAAAACCTAAAGGTTTTCCTTCTACACTAAGCTCATTGGGAATGCTAACTGCCGGCAGACCTGCTAAATTGATACCAATAGAGTAGATGTCGCCTAAGTACATTTGTAAAGGATCTTTGACAGAGTCTATTTCAAAAGCTGCCGCTGGAGTCACAGGCATTGCAATCAGATCGCATTTTGTAAAAGCAGCAAGATAACTACGTAAAATCAAGGTTCTTACTTTTTGCGCTTTCCTATAATAAGCTTCTTGATACCCAGCAGAAAGAACATAAGTTCCGAGTAAAATCCTGCGTTTTACTTCTGGTCCAAATCCCTCTTCTTTTGAAAAATCGTAGACTTCATTTAGGGTATGAGCTTTTAAAGAGCGTTGCCCATAACGAATGCCATCAAAGCGCGCCAAATTAGTGGAAGCTTCTGCCGTAGCTAAAATATAATAAACGGCAATAGAGGTTTTTAAAATAGATAAATCTACTTCTACTATTTCTGCTCCCAATGCTTTTAATTGCTCTACTCCCCTTTCAAAGGCCTCTTTAGAAGTTTTTTCTAACTCTTTTAAAAAGTCCCAAGGCACGCCAACTTTTAATCCCTTTATCTCTTGTTTGAATTTTTCAAGATATTGCTCTGGCCCCTCTTGAATCGTAGTAGAATCATTTGGGCAGTGCTTTGCAATTACCTCCATCACTAAAGCGACATCTTCGCTAGTAGTTGCGATGGGACCAATTTGATCCAAAGAAGAGCCAAAAGCAACTAAACCATAGCGCGAAACGCGACCATAGGTTGGCTTATACCCTACTACTCCGCAAAAAGAAGCAGGCTGCCTGGTGGATCCGCCTGTATCGCTTCCTAAAGAGATAGGGCAAAGACGCGCTGCTACTGCAGCTGCAGACCCTCCCGAAGAGCCTCCAGGGGTACAGTTTAAATTCCACGGGTTATAGCTTTTTTGCAGCGCAGAGTTTTCTGTGGAAGAGCCCATAGCAAACTCATCCATATTTGTTTGACCAATTAAAATGGCATCTTCTTCTAATAAAAGGTCGATGGCAGTAGCGTTATAAGGAGCGCGATAATTAGTTAAAAAACGAGAGGCGCAGCTAGTAATTTCTCCTTTTATTAAGATGTTAGCCTTAATTGCAAAAGGAACTGCGGCAAGTTTACCGAGCTTTTCTCCATTTCGTCTTTTTTCGTCTAATTTTTCGGCTTGTTCTAGAGCTTTTTCTTCGTAAACTTGCAGGAAAGCTCCAATTTGACTATCGTAGGTTTCAATTCGCTTTAAATAAAAGCGAGTAATGGCTACTGCAGTATAGTCTCCTTTTAAAAACGCATCGCGCAGCTGGATGGCAGAGAGTTGTTCCATTAGACCTCGTATTTTAGTTATGTAAGACGGGAGGGACCTTGACCATGCCGCCAATATGAGCAGGAGCATTTGCTAAGAAAGTATCGCGATCTAAAAGAGCTGCTACTTCATCCTCTCTCATGACATTCACCATTTCTAAAACATGGTCACATGCTGGTACATCTGTGGTATCAATCTCTTTTAGTTGCTCAATATAGTCTAAAATTTTTCTTAAATCCATCAAGATAGAGCTACACTCTTCATCGCTACAATCAATTCTACAAAGCTCGGTTAACTTTTTGATAGTTTCTTGATTTAAATCAGACATACTACTCCTTTCTCATCATCTATGACAGATGAGCTATCTTAAAGAGGAAAGGCAAAATTTGCAAGGCTTAAAAGCCGCTTTTTAGCCATTCTTATTTGAAAAGATTCTCTTTAAGCAAGCGGCTGTTTTACTAATAGTGCGAAAGGAAAAAGAGTGAAAATTTCTTTTAAAAAAAGTTTTTGTCCAGCTTTTAATTCAAAACGAGCGTGCGTAAAGAGATCTACCCAACACGAATCTGCTGACAAGTCTAGGCAAATAAAAGTTTCTGACCAAAAAGAGCTCTCTTTTAACTGTTTGGTTTTCTCTATCATGGCCATAAAAAACCTAGAGGTAATAAATAGACACTCCTGCGATTGATAAGTGCGCTTAAATGCCAGGAGATGACTCGCTCGTTTTCCTTCTACTATTATGGGAGTATACTCCCCTTGTGAAAATAGCAAAGGAGACTCTTTTCTAAAATTTAAAGCGCGCCAAATTACAAATAGTTTCAAATCGTCGCACAGCTGATTTTTAAGCTCAAAAAGAAAGTCAGAGCCTCTATTTTCGTATCTCTCTTTTAGCTTCCTCAATGCTTTAAAACGCTCATCAAAATTGACTGGTTGCCGATTATCGGGATCTACTAAAGTCAAAGTAAAATATTCGCTTCCCTGATAAAAATCGGCAATCCCTGGAGAGAAAATTTTAATCACTGTTTGCGATAAAGAGCTCCATTTACCAGCTTGCTGGATAGGCTGAATAAACTCTTCTAAATCAGTTAAAAAAAGCAAACTTTTTTTGGCATCTAATAAAGTTGCTATAAACTTTTTTACTGCCTCTTCATATTTTAAATTAGGATAGAGCCAGCTACTATTTACTTTCGCTTCTCTAAGCGCCTTGACCATATATTCTTGAATCCGCCTAAGATAATCCATTTGATCTTGTGCATTTAAAAAAGCTTCTGGCCAAGAACCGATGAGAGTTTGATAAAGGAGATACTCTTCATTTGCACTGGGTACTAATTGATGAAGATGCTCTTTTTTTTCTTCATTCATTACCTGCCAGCTCAAAAGCGCCCTTTCCCACTTTTCTGCAATTTCTGTTAAACAGTGGATTCTTGCCCTAACATCTTCACTTCTTTTGGTATCGTGGGTACTACTGGCTAAAAGCGAACAAGGCCAGCTGTTTTGCCGCTCTTGATTTGCCAAGTGAAATTTTGCCACTGTGATACCAAACTCAGCGGGGTCCATGCCTACTTCATTATTCGAGCTCAGAGCAAAAGAGCGGTAAAGGGCGGTATCTTCTACTCCCTTGGCCATGACAGGGCCTGTAAGCTGTTGAAAACGCAAAACAAACTCTCTTCGTAAACGACTCTGCTTTTCACTTATTCCAGGAGGATCTTTTAATAGTAAAACGCTTTCAATAAAATCAAAAACAAGGTGGCTGCTTAAAGGGTTGAGTTTCTTAGCGCTCGCAATGGCATTAAGAATTACCTTACGATCTTGCTTACTGACGATTTTCTCATTTGGCGAAATATAGCTACGATAAACCGAAAAAGAGATAATAACATCTCTTAAAGCGGACCGTAAACTTTCATAAGAAAAGTCGCAAGACCAGCGATGCTGCTCGCCAATAATTTCTAAACGACGGGCTAAAGTAGTTAATTCACTTGCCATAGAAACAGTTAAGACAAGTCTTTTACAATCTTGCAGCGTCTGTTTTAGCGGGTTATGGTAACCTATAAATTTGTCATAGGTGCGCTGGAGAAAAGCCGCTGCGCTTGACTTAATAAAAAGTCCTTTTACCAAGTTTAAATAGTCATAACCAGAAGTTCCTTGAATTTGCCAATTTCTATTTAAAGGCTCTTCTCCTACCAAAATTTTTTCTACGATAAGATAAAGCTTTTTTGTGGCATCTGATTGATGGCGCAATCTTTTTAAATACCCTTCTGGATAATAGAGTCCATCGATATGATCAATGCGCAAGCCAGCTAGACAACCATCTTGGACCAGCTCTAGCACTAAAGCATGAATAGCTTGAAAAACCTTTTCATTTTCTACATGCAAGCATGCAAGATCATTAATTTCAAAAAACCTGCGGTAATTAATTAAGTCATTGCAGAGGCGCCAATAACTTAAGCGATAAAATTGCTTTTTTAAAATTTCTTCGAGCTTATCAAAACTTTGACAGTCCCCTTTTTTTCCATTCAGTGTATCAATTGTATTTTGCAACAGTTTTTTAAAAGTGCTACTTTCTTCTACTAAGCGACATAGCCTTTTTTGAATGACTTGCTTTTCACACTGATAATGCCAAATTTTTTCTTTAGACCCTTCTTCCATAGAAGAGGGTAAATGGCTCAAAGCAGTCAAAATACTTTGAAACTCTAAATAAGATTCGTCCTCTGGCAGTAAAGAAGAAAGAATTGTATGAGAGGCATCAGTTAAAATAGCAGACCAGCTTTTTAAGTTAATGGGCAAGCTTTTTCCTTGATAGTCAAAATAAAAAGCCCCACCGTGGTAAAAAATTTTCAATTCTTGATTTTCAATCACCTCGCCAATTTGTTTAGAAAGAATGGGCAAAAGTATCTTATCTTTAAGCTCTGCTTTGGGCGGATTCCATAAAATATCAAAGTAATCTGCATAAAGAGAAAAGGGGCCATTTTCTAAAACATCATACCACCAACTATTTTGCTTATCTGCAATGCACATATGGTTAGGCACAATATCTAAAATTAAACTAATTCCTCTTTTCTTTAATTCGTTGGAAAACTTTTTTAACTCTTCTTTTGTGCCGATTTCAGGGTTGATCTGATTATGATTTACTACATCATAGCCATAAAGGCTCCCTTTTCTAGCCTCTGTTAAAGGAGAAGCGTAAATTGCAGTGATACCTAGCTCTTGCCAGTAGTCAACAAGCTGGCTAGCATGGCAAAGTCTAAATTGATGATTGAACTGCAAACGATAGGTTGCTGTAATCGTTTCCTTCATAGCAAATTCCATTTTTTTTCAGATCATTAGAGTCTATTTGCAATTACGCAGATTGCCTCTACCCAAAGAGGATGGTCATTTAGTCCTTCTACCAGCTGAAGCTTTTTACCGCCAAACTTTTCGAAAAGTTCTTGATATTCTATGGAAATTTCACAGCTAGTCTCTAAGCAGTCACTAACAAAAGCGGGGCAAAAAACAAGCAACCGCTTTTTTCCTTCCTTGGCAAAATTTTCAATAAGGTCACTTGTATAGGGATTTAGCCATGGCTCAGCCCCTAACCTTGACTGAAAGGAGATCGAATAATTTTTTTCTTTTAAGTTGAGCTGATTAGCAATCGCTTGCGCAGTAGCATGACATTGTGCTTTATAACAAAACTGATTGCTTTTTTCCAATTTTTGACAGCAGTCATTTTTCAAGCAGTGTCCTTGCGAATCAGCTTGCCGAATTTGACTTTCTGGAAGTCCATGAAAACTAAAGAGGATATGGTCGTAACTCTCTAAGTCATATTGCCTGCCTCGATGACAAAAAGCTTGGATCAATCCCGGATCTGTCGGGTAACTATTAATAAAGGTAAGTTTGGGAATGACCCCCCAATTTTTTATTTGCTCCATTACCTTTTGATGAACAGACCCCGTTGTTGCAGAAGCGTACTGAGGAAAAAGAGGAAAAATAATAATTTCTGAAACCTGCTCGGCCTGAAATTTTTCTAGCGCTAATTGAATAGACGGTTGTTGATAACGCATAGCTAGCAAAACTTTAAACTGCTCCCCTAGCGCTTTTTGCGCTTTTTTTTGTAAACTAAGTCCATGAATTAATAGAGGAGACCCCTCCTTTAACCAGATTCGCTGATAAAGCTTAGCAGATTGACGATAGCGAAAAGGAACAATGATTCCTCTTACTAATAGCTGCCTTTTTAACCAGGAGCGATTAATTACTCTACCATCGGTTAAAAACTCATTGAGATAATGAAAAACGTCTTTGGGGTGAGAGGTACGCGGCGTTCCTAAATTGACAAGCAGCAGTCCTTTTTTTCCTTTCATGCAAAATCATCCTTTTTAACTTTAAAAGCGTAAGCCGCAGTTTTTTTTTATCCCCTGAAAATAGGCTGAAAAAAGAAAACCTCTATTTGGAAGCTTTTTTTTAGAATTTTAAAAGAATAGCAAAAAACTATTTTAGGCAAATGAAGATTTTTGGTTTGCAAAAGATGATTTTATTTTTAGAGGCATCTTATGTTTTTTAAATACTCTTTAGCTTTTCAAAAAGATGTTAGTATATTTAGAAGCGAACCATTGTAGCTTCTAAATATACTAACACTTCATTAGAAAGGTTTTACCAAAAAAAAAAGAAGAGAAGGACACTTACACTTAACTTAAGGCCCAACTCTTTTATTTTTTTAATTTTGAGGAACTTTAAAAACGCGGCGCTTTTCCGCTGCATTAATTTCTAGTTGATCTTCCACCTCACTATCGTCAAAAGGAATAGCATATGTACTAGTGGGATCGATTTGGTCGCGCTCCATAATATTATATTTTTTGCGATTTTTAATTTTTTGAGCATTCTCACTAGGAGTATTTAAATCGGACTCTGTAGCCTTTTTTGATATTTCTGATTGCTCTTGTGCATGGACTGAAATTGCTATTAGCCCTGCTATAAAAGAAAAAAATAGTTTTTGTTTTTTTAACATGCTTCCTCTTTGGCTTTCTCTTTGATTCTTGTTTCCATTAATAAATAGTGCTACAGGTGTTACTGTAAAATAAACTCTACACTTTTTAAAGAAGAAAGTACAAAAATTTTAAAAAGAGAATATAAAAACCATCCTGCAGTAGGCAAGTTAGGTGCTTTAAGTTTCTCCTATCGCTTGCCCTGCGATCCAACCAGTAGTCCAGCAATTTTGAAAATTAAACCCTCCTGTTATTCCATCAATATTGAGAACTTCTCCCGCAAAAAAAAGACCAGGTACAAGCTTGCTTTCCATCTTTTTAAAGTTAATCTCTTTTAAATGAATGCCTCCTGCCGTAACAAACTCCTGCTTATAAGTTGTTTTGCCCTCGATTTGTAGCTCCATTTTCTTTAGTTGATCCAGTAACTGTTTGAGCTGATAGTTAGAAAGGTGTCCCCACCTTAAACTGGTAGGAATTTTAGCCTCTTCTACTAGCTGTTTCCACAACTGCCTGCAAAGAGAAGTAAACAAAGATTCAGTGGCAACTTGCTTATGCTTTAATTTTTCTTTAGCTTTTATGATTTTTTCGCGTACTTGCTCACTTGTTTCTTGTGGTAACCAGTCCAGTCGTAAACTAGTTTGGTAATTCACCGCATGCATTTTTCTAGCAGCTAAAGCAGAAAGCTTTAAAATAGCAGGACCGCTTAACCCCCAGTGTGTAATGAGCAAAGAGCCTACCTGCTCTAAGCTTAACGCTGGAAGCTGCGCTTTTACATTTAAGCATGAAACTCCGGCTAAGTGCCTTAAAGGAGAGGAGGGAATGTTAAAGGTAAAAAGAGAGGGCACTAAAGGAACTACGCTATGCCCTAAAGACTCGATCAGTTGATAACTTTTAGGATGGCTACCGGTAGCAAAAAGAAGACGATCTACCTTTAGCTGCTGTTGATTGCTAAGCTCTACAGCAAACTTTTTATCACAAAAAGTCACCTGGCTTACAGCAGCTTCTGTTTTCACCTTCACTTGATAAAAAGCAGCTTGCGCCTGTAAGCATTGAATAATAGTCTCTGAGCAGTCCGTAATGGGAAACATGCGACCATCCTCTTCTGTCTTAAGCTTCACCCCTTTTTCTTCAAACCACTTTATTGTATCTTTTGTGTGAAAAAGAGAAAAAGGTCCTTTGAGTTCTTTGCTTCCGCGAGGATAAGCGCTTACTAAAATAGTAGGATCAAAACAGGCGTGAGTGACATTACATCTGCCGCCTCCAGAAATTCTCACTTTAGACAATAATTGACGGTTTTTTTCGATTAAAGTCACTTCATGTTCCGGATAGCGCTGAGCTGCAGCAATAGCAGCAAAAAAGCCAGCTGGCCCTCCTCCTACAACTAAAATCTTTAGTCTATTCATCAGCTATTTTTCTCTATTTCTTGTAAATTGGTCATCGAGCCTTCCCACATTTTCATCGCTTTTTCTAACCTCTTTTCTACTTGCTCTTTTTCCATGAATACTTTTTGTTGCTCGCTTGCTGGTTTTTCTTGATAAAAATCTTCTGCCGAAATTTTTAAATCAAGCTCGTTTATCTTAAGCTCAAGCCGATGACACTCCTCTTCTGCTTGTTTCACCTGCTTTTGCGCTTGAGCTTTTAAACTTTTTATTTTTTTTTGCTCTTCATAAGAAACGAGCTGAGCTTTTTCTTTTTGTTCTTCTTTTTTTCCCTGCAAGTGGCGCTGCGATAATGTTTGTGCCGACAAATAATCTTGGTCTTGCTTTAAAAGATATTGCTCAAAAGAGCAGCGATAATCGCTTACCTTTTCAAAATCAATCTCTAAGATACGGGTGGCGATGTGAGAGACAAAGTAGCGGTTATGACTAACTAAAATGACAGTTCCTTCAAAGAGATTTAAAGCTTCTACTAAAGTATCAATGGCTTCCATATCTAAATGGTTAGTTGGTTCATCTAATAAAATCACATTGGGCTTTTGGAGCATCAGTTTTGCTAAAATCAAACGCGCACTTTCTCCGCCGCTCAATGTTTGAATCGATTGGTTGACTACGTCCCCAGAAAAAAGTACGCGAGCAAGCATCTCCCTGACCTTTTCTTGAGGCAAATCAGGATCAAACTGGTTTAGCCATTCTAACAAATTTAGTTTTTGATTTAACTCTCTTCTATAATCTTGCGGAAAGTACCCGACTCGCACCGCAAATCCCCACTCAAACTTTCCTTCATCCGCCAAAATTTGCTGAGCTAAAATTTCTAATAAAGTAGATTTACCAATGCCGTTTGGCCCTAAAATAGCTAACTTTTCTCCTCGCTCTATTTCAAACGAGAGGTTTTGTAAAACTTTTTTTGCAGCATAGGCTTTTGCCAAAGAAGCCACTTTCAATACATTTACTCCAGAAGCTCTTAGTGGTTCAAAAGTAATTTTAGGAGTGATTCGCGAAGAGGGAGTAAAATCGATAGAGTTCATCTCTGCTTGAATTTTTTCCACCATGCGAGCTCTAGATTGAGCTTGCTTTGCTTTAGTAGCTTTAGCTCCGAAGCGATCGATAAATTGTTGCAGGTCTTTGCTTTTTTTTTCTTGTTTGGCAAAAGTAGCTTCTTTAGCGTCGCGCTCAAATTGCTTAAGCTCAAGAAAATGGTGGTAGTTTCCTTTGTAAATTTTAATGGTTGCATAATCAAAATCGACAATAGAATCACTGATAGCATTTAAAAAATCGCGATCATGAGAGATGACGAGCAAAGTGCCTTCAAAAGTTTTTAAATACCCCTCTAACCAGCGAATAGAAAAAAGATCGAGGTGGTTAGTAGGTTCATCTAGCATTAAAACAGCTGGTTTAGCAAATAAAAGTTGGGCTAATAAAACTCTAAGTTTATAACCCCCTGATAATATAGAGAGAGGACGCTTATGATCTAGCGTACGAATACCCAGTCCCTCTAGTAATTTAGAAGCATCTGCCTCTGCTGAATAGCCGCTTTGTTCTTCAATGATTTTTTCTAAAACAGTTAACTTTTCACACTCTATTTCAGTAAAGGGATGGTGCTTAAGTAGCTCCTCTTTTTCTTGCAGCGCCTGCCAAAGCTTTTGTCTGCCCTGCAAAACAACATCACAAATAGCCATGTTTTCATATAAAAAATGATCTTGCTTTAACGTACCTATGGTAGTGCCTGTCGCAAAAGCAACCTCTCCTGATTCAGGCGACAGCTCGCCTGCTAAAATTTTTAAAAAAGTTGACTTGCCGCTTCCATTTGCTCCGATAAGACCATAGTGATGCCCTTTATTGAATTGCACATCTACATTTTTAAATAATATCTTAGCGCCATAGCGCATGGAAAGTTTTGTTGCAACAATCATAAGCGGCTCACTTACCTTAAATTTTTGATTTTACAAACAGCCTTAAGAAAAAAATAGCGCATTTAAAATCAATTTTTTATAAAAATTATAATGATTCTACCTAAAAATGATTAATTTTAATATCATTAAACAATTTCGTTTTGAATAATCATTGTCTGTAAAAGGAAAAATGATGCGCCCGCTAGATCTGTTTACTCTCTTTTTCTTGGCTATTTCTGCAGAGATTCTCTATTTAAAAGCGCTTCTTAAAAAAAAGTAGCCCCTATTTTTTTATTAATAAATCTAGAAAAAAACGCTTGTTTTTTAAATAATAGCTTCACGTTTTATCTCTTCAAGGAATTAAATGATCTACTTTGTGCTCTTTTTTATCGGTATCTGCAATGCCCTCTCTTTACCTCTAACCGGATCAGTTTTATCTATTTGGCTAACAGAGGAAAACTTTACTAAAGAGATGATTGGCATGTATGCCCTGCTGGGCCTACCTTTTAGTGTGAAAATTATCTGGAGCCCAATTATTGATCAGTTTTCTCTTCCTTTTTTTCGCTACGCTCCCAGAAAAGGATGGATGATCTTTGCTTTAGGCGGTATCGCACTTTCTTTGCTTTTTTTAAGTTTGCTCTCTCCTGAAAAAGAGCCTTTTCTTTTAGCTTTTGCTATCTTTACTCTTCTTCTTTTTTCTAGCTGCCTTTATATCGTAGGAATTTCTTACGAGCTAGAAAGTTTGCAAGAAGAAAATTACGCGATGGGCTCTTTTGCCATTTTAACCGGATACCGCATCGGGCTCATTTTAGCAGGTTCTTTTCTCCTGTTTTTTGCCTCTTTATTAAGCTGGTCTGCCGCTATCAAAATATTAATTATTTTTGTTTTGGCCGCTATCTGTTTAGTGGCATGGCAAGAAGAGCCTTTTAAGACAAAAAAAATTTTGGAAGAAAAACAGAAACTTTTTAAAAAACATTCAAATATTTTTATTGCTTTTTGGCATGAAACAGTGCAAAAGCCTTGTCAGAGCTTTTTAGCTAGACAAGATTGGATGAACGTTTTGCTTTTACTATTTTTTTTCAAAATAGGCGATCAAATGGCAAAAAGCATGGAAGGGCCTTTTTATTTAGAACTAGGCTTTACCAAAACAGAGCTAGCCACTGCTTCCAAACTGTGGGGCATGGCAGCTACTATTATTGGAGCATTCATTGCAGGCAAATGGGTAAAGGGAAAAAAAGCAGAAAGGCCGCTTGTTTTAAGCGGGCTGTTACATGCTTGCTCTCTTTTTTGTTATTATCTAATGACTTTGTCCGGAAAATCATTGACTTTGCTTTATGTAACTACAGCGATCGAACATCTCACAGGCGGGGCAGCTATGGCTATTTTTATCTGTTATTTATGGAGAAGCTGCGACCCTTACTTTGCTGCTATTCAATATGCTCTACTTTGGTCTATTTACCTTATTAAGTCCGATTTATTAACCTTTTTTGGCGCTAGTTTAGCGGCAGCAGTTAGTTGGCCTACCTTTTTTTTAACAGTCACTGCACTGAGCACTTTCTCAGCGCTTCTCTCTTTTTTATGGGCTTTTCCTAAAAAAAAGATCTCTTAGTCTTTAAAAAGGCTTAAAATCGATAAAAAAGAATTAAATTGACAAGATTTTTAAAGGGTATTAGCTTAAATGCAATGATAAAACTTGCTATTTATTTTTTTAAACGGCTTTTTAAGATATGCAATTTATTGGCCTCTCTCCTTTAGAGTTTTTTTCTTCTTTAAAAGAAGCAAACAAAAATTCGAGTTATCTATTTTATAATGAAAAAAATGGAAAACTTAAAATCAAAGTGAACAAAAATGCATTGAAAACGTTTAATTCCTCTGCTTATTGCCTAGATTTTAATACCATCATTAAAATTGCTTATCGTTTTCATAAAGTGCAACAAATTACCCCCAAAGAAGCGCCCTCTTTTTTACATCTATTTGCTCATATGCATGCTAAAAAGCAGGTAAAAGATGAATCTAAATTTTTTATTTTAAAAATAATTCATCATTACCTTGAGTGTTTTAAAAATAAACTCGATGGCTTTGGATTTTACTCTTCTAGTCAAATTTATCAGGCGTTAAATAAAGAGCTTACAAGTATTGGTAATCAAAACAGTAACTTTGCCAGCTCCGCTAATTTGAAAACTACTTTTACTTCAGAAACAAAAGATAGTGCGCCTCTTGCAAAGCCACTACCTTCTTTGGCTTGCAACGAGAGAAAAAATAAAAAACCCTATTCTAAAACCGTGCGCATAAAAGGGACAAGCAGTCTTCAAGAACGTACCAGATCTTACTTAGAAACAGCGCAAAGCACAGGCGATCTTCATCAGTTAAAAAAACCTGTTTTTGTTGCAAAACCCTTGACTTCAAGAGTGGATCAATATGCAAACGATGATGAACCTTGTAGTGAACAGACAAAGATTGCTTTATTTAAATCAATTGAGGTAAAGTTTCCTGCTCACTCTTCTTTTTCGCTTGCTCAACAACCTAAAAATATTCCTCAGCTTTTGGCCTATTTAAGCCTCTCTCCAAAAATTGATTTAACTCATCCTAAATGTATGCAGGCTATTACCGATCTATTTTTATTGAAACCAATTTTTGACCATGAAAAAATTTTAAGTTGGTTAAAAGAGCAGCCATCTTTTCATTCTGAATTAATTAACAAAATTTTTATGACTTTGCATGACAGAAACATGCAGTGTCAACCAGTGGATTTTGCCGATGTTCATAAGCTCTTTGATTTTTATATCAAAAAAATTGAGCAAGAAAAGCTTATCATAGAGCACTACCCTTTTAGCCCAGGGTTAGTCACTGCGATGTCTTTGATGATTCAACTGCGGTTAAATGATGATATTACTATTAAATGGATGGAGTGGTTTTGTTCTCATCAAGAGTTAGACATAAAAAGCTTTAAAAAATGGATGCAGCTTTTTATGACTGCTAAAGATCCTTTAAGTTATATTCCTGCCAGAGACTTACTAATTGCAAAATTTCAATCTATTCCTTTTGGTTGGCAAAAGTTAAAAGAAGAAAAAGAAGATGCTCTTATTGCCTATCTTAATAAGATTTTAGCGCAGTGCTCGCGCTAATGATCCATTTTTTCACTTATTTACCTCCTTTTTTTTATAAGTTATTTTTATTTTTTTTGCATTTGTGAAAAAATTTTAACTATGCTTTGATGAAAAAAGGGAATCAGCCACTTTTTTATCTATCTATTAGAGAAATCTCCACTAAACTGTTTTTGCTCCTTTTAAAACTTCTTATCGCTACTTTTGATTCTCTTTGAAAATCTAAAATGCTAAAGAACATAAAAAATGCTTATCAGGCAATTTTTAAAAGGAGAAAAGTTATGTTTGTTGGCTCTAAATCTATTCCAGATATTCGTTTTTCTGATGCCGATGTCGATATTCGGAAAACCTCTCGTTCGGTACCTTTTGCAACAGATGCTTTAGAAAGAAAAGCAGAAAAACCACACGTTCGCGAACGCGCCGCTTCTCTTTCCCTTCATTTAAAAGATTTAGACTCTTCTACAGATGGAGAGATCCCCTTACGCGAATATAAAATAAGAAAAGTAAAAAAACGTAGAAAACCAAAAAGTAATAGTTTAATCGATAAACGAAGAAGCCTACTCAAAAGTTCTTTAAAAGCAATTGACCAAATACGTAATGCACCAAATCATCCTGAATCTCCTAGGTTAAGGCAAAAAGTACAAGAAAACTTATCCGAGTATTGCCAATCTCACTCTTCTCCATTAAGGGAAGAAGAAATTAATGAATTAAATGCTCATCATCAGTTGCAAATAGATAAACTTAAAAAAAAGCTAGCGTCGAAGGAGAGAGAGATTTGTTCGCTGAAGAAAGAGGTGAAAAGAAATAAGAAACGAGATTCGAAAGCAGAGGGTGAATTGCACACAGAAATTATGCTTGACTCTCGTTTAAATCATCTTGATCAAGAAGTGGCGCTATTGAAATCTCATTTTAAGCAGACTACTTTAATGAAAAAAAAGCTTGATAAACTTTTTGAACTCGATAGCGAGGATGAGCAAAAGTCTATTGAAAATTTCTACTACTTAGTTCTTAACAAGCTAACTGCTTTTACTATCGCAATTCAAGGTTTAAATAGCGGACTTGTTGCCCGCTCAACTAGCTGGAAAGATGATTTAGTGGCGCAAGTTTTTATCTATCTCAATAATATTTCACAAGGGGTAGGGGGCGCTGCTAGTTTCTTTTTTGGAGCAGGCGTCATTATTCCTTTAGTCGCTCTTCCTTTTTTAGCCTCTTCAGAACTTGCGTGGGAAAAGTATCGTGATAGCTGTAAAGAAGCTGAATTTAAACATGCTGCCATGAACCTTTCGGGCGGACTTGCTGCTATTGAAGAGAGAAATCGCAATATTGCCTATTCACTTACCTCATTACTGAGAATGCAACTGCGTTATTGCACATTTGCAGGCGCTGAAAAAATCGTAGAAGATTGGGTTTATCGTTTTTGTTATAACTTGATGAAAGGATCTAGTAACGAAAAAGAGAGCTTAAATACCATTGATACTATTTTACCTCATATTTTTAATAGTAAACAAAAAAAACAGACTATTGAAACTCATGCAAATAGAAAGTGGAGCACTACAGGTCTATTTGAAAAAACCGGTGTGGCCTATCCATGTGTCGATGAAATTCGTTATGAATCTCTTTTTCAATATCATAATAAACATAAGCAATATAAATGTAAAAGTAAGGCAGAAAAATATGGATATCTTTTTTTTAATACGATAGAAGAAGCAACAAGCTATAAACAATCCTTAATAGAGACTCACTTAAGAAAAGGTGAAAAAATATCTTATACTTGGCGAAAAGACCCTCAGCCTATAGGACCTAAAATCTTAGTAGAAGATGCTAACCATCTTCGACTTTCTAACTCCATGATTGAAGTGATTCCTATCGATCAAACTAGGCAAAGATATTCTTTATCTGACGAGACAGCTTATCCTCCATTTTCTCCAATCTTACAAAGGTTAAGAGAAGAAAAAAATGAAACATTAGAAGAGCTAAAAAAAGATAATGAACGCTTAAAAAAAGAAAAAAGATCTTTAGAAAGGAAAAACAGCCAGTTTGAAGTAACAATAGCCACAATTGAACAACAAATGCGTTCTCTTTTATCACCGGAACATGAAGAACCAGAACCTTCATCTGAAGAAGAGTAATTTTTAGATATACGTTTTAGTGAGACTATAGCCTGCGCTAAAACGTATATCTAAAAACTTCTAAATTTTATAGGCATCTTAAAATTTATTTATTTTTAGCTTTTATCTATTTTTTCTCAATTTAAAGGATTCAAAATTTTGCTAAAAATTTCTAAAAAGATACTTTAAATTTCATGATTACAAATTTTTAATAATTTCTTTATCAAAATAGAGATTTAGAGTTTTATAATTATTAGTATAAAGTATAAAAGTTATTTTTTTTATTTAAAGGTAAATTAAAAAAGGAGTTAACAATGAGTAATATTTATTCACCAGACTCTTCTCCCTCTTACCTTGTACCTTTACAAAGCCTACCTGATGTAGGAAAATTTATTCAGGGCTCTAGTCTTGATTTAAATTCGCAGCAAAGAGTGCTTGTAAAAAATCAAGCGCTTTATAATGGCACGGAGCCTTTTAAAGGAAGAATTTATTGCGCAGCTTTAGCGGCCGGTCATCTTCTTTCAGCGCCACTATCTGCCCTAATTTCTCTCATACAAACAATAGCCTATCCTCTTCTAGGAGCATTTTATGCTACAAATATACTTTTTTCTACTACTTCTGAAAAAGTACCAAGAAAAGTTGAAAGATGCTTTTCCATTATCCAATCCTCAATATCTACCTCTTTATTAGCAAGTGTAGGTATCGTCATTAACCCTTTACTACATATAAATGGCACTATCCGAGCAGTAACAGGAATAATGGATCCTTCCCTTTATCTTTCAAATGATCAGAATACTTAATATTTATTCCAATAAAAGGGCATATCTGCCCTTTAATACTTCATCTCTTTTTTCCAATATGCATCGCCAAAACTTGCCTGGTTGAACTGTGCAAAATTGACCAAGGCTGTGGTGGATTTTTTCCCCGCCATAGCTTCACTGCTTCACTAACTCAAGAGCATAATAACTTTAAGCTCTTCATCTTCTATAATAGTTGTATAAAAATTTTGTAAAAGCTCATGAACCATTTTATCAATAAGCCTTAAGAGCCATAGCATGCTATTGTTAACTCTATTACAAACACCTCACAGATACTCTTTTTAAAAACGCCTAACAAACTTTTTATTTTTCTTCTTTTGGTATCAATTTTTTGCCTGAGTTAAAAAAAATTGTCTACTTCAATAAAGGCATTCATGATTTTATTTTCCATTATGAGTATGGCTGTTTTTCTTAATCGTTGTTGCTTTGCGTGAAAAACATATTATCGTCCCATGTTTTATTATTATCAGTTTTTCTTTTGTTCAAAGCGAAAAAAATCTTATCGATAACTCAAAATCAAATAAAACTTACAATCACTATTATTTGTCTAGGACTACTAAAAAAGCTGGCACTAAAATGCATTTATAAATATCGCATCTATTTTTTATGAATCAAAGATATGGCGCAAATAAGAGTACAAGCTTAAAACGCAATGAAGTAAATAGCAGATATGCTGATGAAACATCCGTAAGCTATCAACAATGATTATTATTTTAATACATTCTAAAAAGTTTTTAGACAAAAAAAAAGGCCTTAAGAAAATGTTTCTTAAGACCTGAAAAAAAAGCTGGCGGCGACCTACTCTTCCACACTCTTGTGTGCAGTACCATCGGCGATGAGAGGCTTGACTTCTGAGTTCGGAATGGAATCAGGTAGGACCCTCTCTCTTTTGCCACCAACAAAATCTATTGAACAGATAACTTCACTGACCAAAAACAGCGCTTGAGAAATAACTCTCATACTTGCTTTGTTACGCTTTGCCACGCTTCACGCTGAAAGGAATGGCTTCTTCTTTCAGAAAAAAAGGTGGTCAAGCCAATGGACCGATTAGTATTGGTAAGCTACACGCATTACTGCGCTTACACACCCAACCTATCTACCACGTCGTCTACATGGTGTCTCTTAGGGATATCTTATCTTGAGGGAGGCTTGGCGTTTATATGCTTTCAACGCTTATCCGTTCCGAACGTAGCTACCCGGCAATGCTCTTGGCAGAACAACCGGCTCACCATTGGTTCGTCCACTTCGGTCCTCTCGTACTAGAAGCAGCTCCTCTCAAATATCCTACGCCCACAAAAGATAGGGACCAAACTGTCTCACGACGTTTTGAACCCAACTCGCGTACCGCTTTAATTGGCGAACAGCCAAACCCTTGGGACCTTCTTCAGCCCCAGGATGCGATGAGTCGACATCGAGGTGCCAAACCGCCACGTCGATATGAACTCTTGGTGGCGATAAGCCTGTTATCCCCGGAGTACCTTTTATCCGTTGAGCGACGGCGATTCCACTTTCCACCGCCGGATCACTAAGCCCGACTTTCGTCTCTGTTCGACTTGCTTGTCTCACAGTTAATTTGTCTTATACCTTTACGCTCTTCTCGTGATTGCCAACCACGATGAGACAAACTTTGGACTCCTCCGTTACTCTTTAGGAGGATACCGCCCCAGCAAAACTGCCCGTCTGACAATGTCCGAATTCCAGCTTCATGGAATTTCGTTAGATTCCCAACTTGCCAAGACCGGTATTTCAACGACGACTCCACACTACCTGACGATAGCGCTTCTTAGTCTCCCGGTTATTCTACACATGACAAGTCAAGAGCCAATATCAGAGTACAGTAAAGGTTCACGGGGTCTTTCCGTCTTATTGCGGGTAAACAGCATCTTCACTGCTACTACAATTTCACCGAGTCTCTTGTTGAGACAGTGCCCAGATCGTTATACCATTCGTGCAGGTCGGAACTTACCCGACAAGGAATTTCGCTACCTTAGGACCGTTATAGTTACGGCCGCCATTCACCAGGGCTTAAATTCAATGCTTCGCTTTGACACTAACATCTCCTTTTGACCTTTTGGCATTGGGCAGGCATCACACCATATACTTCGACTTAAACGTCTTTGCATAGTGCTGTGTTTTTGTTAAACAGTCGCCTGGGCCATTTCTCTGCGACCGCCTGAAGCTCTAGCAGCTAGTGCTATCACCCCCTGCGGCTCCCCTTCTCCCGAAGTTACGGGGACATTTTGCCGAGTTCCTTAACAAGAGTTCTCTCGCGCGCCTGAGAATATTCTTCTTACCTACCTGTGTCGGTTTTGGTACGGTCGCCATCGACGATTAGAGTCTATTTCTTGGAAGCCTTGCGCTACACTATCGGTTCACCAAAAGGCTCCCCTTAGCCAAAGCCTAGGATTTGTTTGGCGGATTTGCCTACCAAACTCCCTCACTCTGTCACGGACATGTCCAACAGTCCGCGTGCTTAACGTACTTCGTCAACCCATCACGTTGTCTTAGGCGGCGCAGGAATATTTAACCTGCTTTCCATCACCTACGCTTTTCAGCCTCGGCTTAGGGACCGGCTAACCCAGGGAAGACGAACTTTACCCTGGAAACCTTAGGTTTTCGGCGAGGAGGATTTTCACCTCCTTTATCGTTTACTCATGCCATGCATTTTCACTAGTATGCGCTCCAGCGCTCCTTACGGTACACCTTCGACGCTGCATACTACGCTCTCCTACCGCTTATCCATTACTGGATAAACCCGCGAATTCGGCTCTATGCTTACAGTCCCGGATATTATCGGCGCAGAGTCTCTCGATTGGTGAGCTGTTACGCACTCTTTAAATGGTGGCTGCCTCTAAGCCAACATCCCAACTGTTTTAGAAACTCCACTTCCTTACTCACTTAGCATAGAATTAGGGGCCTTATTCGGCGATCTGGGCTGTTCCCCTTTTGACAATGTAGCTTATCCCACACTGTCTATCTCCCGGACAAATCGATAGTATTCGGAGTTTGATTTCCTTTGGTAGGCCGGTAGGCCCCCGCGTGAATTCAGTGCTCTACCCCTATCGACAATTAGTCCGAGGCTAACCCAAAAGTTATTTCGAAGAGAACAAGATATCTCCAAGTTTGATTGGCCTTTCACCCCTATCCACAACTCATCCAAAAATTTTTCAACATTTACTAGTTCGGTCCTCCACAAAGTTTTACCTTTGCTTCAACCTGGTCATGGATAGATCACTTGGTTTCGTGTCTAAGCCAAATGACTTTGTCGCCCTTTTAAGACTCGCTTTCGCTTCGGCTCCAGAACGGATGTCCTTTAACCTCGCCATTTAACTTAACTCGCTGGCTCATCATGCAAAAGGCACGCCGTCAGCCATTCCCAATAAATGGGCATAGGCCTTCGACCGTTTGTAAGCTATTGGTTTCAGATTCTATTTCACTCCCCTAACAGGGGTTCTTTTCACCTTTCCCTCACGGTACTTGTACACTATCGGTCATCAACTAGTATTTAGCCTTAGAGGGTGGTCCCTCCAGATTCAGACCGGGTTTCACGTGTCCGGCCCTACTCAGGTGCCTTGTCTTATAGTAAAGGTTTTTCGCCTACGGGGCTTTCACCCTATATTGCCTAACTTTCCAGAAATGTTCAGCTAAGCTTCACTATAATAATGACTAGGTCCTACAACCCCGCATCCAAAGAATGCGGTTTGGGCTCTTCCCACTTCGCTCGCCGCTACTATGGGAATCTCGTTTGATTTCTTTTCCTCTGCCTACTTAGATGTTTCAGTTCGGCAGGTTCGCCTCTTTAACCTATGGATTCAGTTAAAGATAGTTAGAGATTATTCTAACTGGGTTGCCCCATTCGGATACCCCCGGGTCAATGCTTTTATCCAGCTCACCGAGGCTTTTCGCAGGTTACGCGTCCTTCTTCGCCTGTTGATGCCAAGGCATCCACCAATAGCCCTTAATAGCTTGACCATAATTAGTCGCAAGCAATTAAGTCCTTTGAGTTTTTTAAAGTAAGAATTGCTTCTTACCTTACGACTTACATTTTATTTTGAAGAATTACTCCTCAAGCGCTGATTTTTATCAGTGAATTTTTTTTCTATTCTTACTCTAGACTTTTTTACAAAAATCTTTTGTACGCTTTTAGATTAACTTGATTATCTATTCAATAGATGTTTCGAAATAACTAACAATGCTTTGACAGCATAAGGAAGACAATATGCAAACAATAGAGCTTGCCCAACCTGTTTGAAACGCATTCACGTTTACAAACTGTCCTTAAAAGGAGGTGATCCAGCCCCACCTTCCGGTAGGGCTACCTTGTTACGACTTCATCCCAGTCATCAGCCTTACCTTAGACGCCTCTTTCCTTACGGTTAAGTCAGCGGATTCGGGTAAAACCAACTCCCATGATGTGACGGGCGGTGTGTACAAGACCCGGGAACGTATTCACGGCGATGTTGCTGACTCGCCATTACTAGCAATTCCATCTTCATGTAGTCGAGTTGCAGACTACAATCTGAACTGGGATCGGCTTTGTGGGATTTGCTCCACTTCACAGCTTCGCTGCCCTCTGTACCGACCATTGTAGCACGTGTGTAGCCCCAGACATAAGGGCCATGCGGACTTGACGTCATCCTCACCTTCCTCCTGGTTAACCCAGGCAGTCTCACTAGAGTTCCCACCTTAAATGTTGGCAACTAGTGATAAGGGTTGCGCTCGTTGCGGGACTTAACCCAACACCTCACGGCACGAGCTGACGACAGCCATGCAGCACCTGTGCAGCAGTCCCGAAGGAAAGGCTTATCTCTAAACCAGTCTACTGCATGTCAAGCCTGGGTAAGGTTCTTCGCGTTGCATCGAATTAAACCACATGCTCCACTGCTTGTGCGGGTCCCCGTCAATTCTTTTGAGTTTCAGCCTTGCGACTGTACTCCTCAGGCGGTATACTTAACGCGTTAGCTCCGGCACAGCTGGGGTTGAGTCCAGCTACACCAAGTATACATCGTTTACAGCAAGGACTACCAGGGTATCTAATCCTGTTTGATCCCCTTGCTTTCGCGCATCAGCGTCAGGAATAAGATAGAAAACCGCCTTCGCCACCGGTGTTCTTCCACATATCTACGCATTTCACCGCTACTTGTGGAATTCCGTTTTCTCCTCCTACCCTCTAGAGAAACAGTTTCAAATGCAGTTCCGAGGTTGAGCCTCGGGATTTCACATCTGACTTATCTCCCAGCCTACGCGCCCTTTACGCCCAATAAATCCGATTAATGCTTGCACCCTCCGTATTACCGCAGCTGCTGGCACGGAGTTAGCCGGTGCTTCTTTACCTGATACGCTCAAATCAGCCGATTATTCGTCGGCCTCTCTTGTTCCCAGGCGAAAGAGCTTTACGACCCGAAGGCCTTCTTCACTCACACGGCGTCGCATCGTCAGGCTTGCGCCCATTGCGAATGATTCTCGACTGCAGCCTCCCGTAGGAGTCTGGGCAGTTCTCAGTCCCAGTGTTGGCGGTCAATCTCTCAACTCGCCTAGACGTCTTAGCCTTGGTGAGCCTTTACCTCACCAACTAGCTGATATCCCATGGGCCCCTCTTTAACCGCGAGGTCTTGCGATCCCCCACTTTAATACGCTTAAAATCTTTATACGCACCATATCTGGTATTAGCGATCGTTTCCAACCGTTATTCCAGTGTTAAAGGTAGGTTACCCATGTATTACTAACCCTTCCGCCACTAAACTTAAAAAAGTTTCGTGCGACTTGCATGCCTCATCCACGCCGTCAGCATTCAATCTGAACCAAGATCAAATTCTCACAGAAAAATATCTCTTGAAAACTTGAAGCTTTTTATTAACTTCATTACATTTGTTGCAGAGCAGCTTCCCTCTCGAAAAGCTACACCACACAAGCTCTATTATTGTTTGCTTGCACATTGTCTTTCTTATACTGTCAAAACACTTTAAAACACTCGATGGTGTTTTTTTTTGTCTAACAAACCAACAAACTAGAAAATCTAATATTTAATTTTTAATCAAACTTAAATGAAAGCTAAAGCATTCATCGCAATAGAGATTTCTAATAAATTAGTTTTTTCGACTTAGCGAACACTTTTAAACTTAGCGTTTACTAAGCAATGAATATAGAGGATTGCTCTTTTTTTTAGCAAGCTTCAATCAAAAAAAAAGAAAAACATTATTGTTTAAAAAAACAAAAAAGCAGCTGATGATAATATGAGAAAAGGTTTTTGTTTTTAAAAAAATAAAAAAAAGCTTTTTTTGCGTCACCAAAACAACGTCATACATAATTGAAATTTATCTCCTTCATTATGAATAAAATAGAGTGTATTTTATGAAAATTTCAAATTTTTCAAAAGTACACTAAAGTTTTATCTTCAATTAAGATTAAAAAAATTATTTGAATAATTCGTTTTAAAGAAAGTCATAAAATTACTTTTATCATTGGGTTAAGTTTTTATATTGACAATCTTAAGCTAAATTCGCTATAAGCTTACCTTTCAGTCCTTGAGGTGGCATGGCCAAGTGGTAAGGCAGAAGCCTGCAAAGCTTCCATTCCCCAGTTCGAATCTGGGTGCCACCTTAACTTTCTTTCTTTTACCTTTCATTTTTTTTATTTCTTATGCTCTATCTTATTTCTACTCCTATTGGCAATTTAGGTGATATTACTTTTAGAGCAATTGAAACGCTGAAAAACTGTGATTATTTATTATGTGAAGATACGCGTCACACCTTATCGCTTTTACGCCACTTTTCCATTCATAAACCTCTTGTAAGTTATCATAAATTCAATGAAGAGAAAAAAATTCCTTTGATAATCGAAGATTTAAAGAAAGGAAAGCTTATTGGCTTAGTTTCTGATGCAGGCACGCCTGGCATCTGCGATCCTGGAGAGCGACTTGTACAAAAATGTGTAGAGGAAAATCTCTCTTTTTCTTCTCTACCTGGGGCATGCGCTGCATTACAAGGACTTATTTCTTCTGGACTGCCAACTAACCGATTTCAGTTTTGGGGTTTTCTTGCCCGCCAGTCTACACAGCTTAAAGAAGAAATACAAACAATTTTACAGTATACTGCTACTACAGTTTGTTATGAGTCTCCTCACCGTTTGTTAACAACGCTCAAAGTTATTTTAGAGCTTGCGCCTAATCGACTACTTGTAGTCGCGCGCGAGCTGACTAAAAAGTTTGAAGAGATAAAGAGAGGAACGGCGCAGCAGTTGATGAATAATTGGCAACAAACTCCTTTAAAAGGAGAAATTGTACTACTATTTTCACCAGCTTCTGAAACCGCCCTAGACTGGTCGTATTTATCTATCGAAGAGCATGTTGCACATTTGCAAGAAAGCTACCAATTGAGCTTAAAAGAGGCAATCAAAATTGTGGCACAGCTACGGCAAGTTCCTAAGCGAGAAATTTATACTACAGTTCATCAGTTAGATTAACCTTTTTCCTTAGGGTTAAGGATTAGTTCATTATTTTTTAATTAACTAACAACTATCTCCATACAAGAGTTTTTTCTTACAGTTTCTACAATACGAATAAGAGAAAACAGCTTGCTTTCTTTATCGCTTTTCAAAAAGTAATGAAGCGCTTCTTGGCTCTGTAAAGAGAGCACATCGATGGAACAATTTAAAACGCTACCGGCAATTTGCTCTATTACAAACTCTGTTAGTAGTGGATCTTCATACTTGTGGGCCATCTGCGCGATTTTATCAAGTAATAAAGGCTCTGAAATGGAACCTGCTCTTTGCAAAAGCTCAACTGCGTGATTTTTTAGATCTTCTTGTAGATACATTTGCGCCAGTTCAAAAACCTTTAAAAGCTGGATAGGATCAAGACCTTCTTTTTTTTCTAAAGAGCCGAGATAACAATAATACAAAAAAGCTTCTAATACTTCTGCATTTACCTCTTTTAACTTAACTACTATACTATCTAAATCACCTGATTGCCATGAAATCAAAGCTTTAAAGTAGTCAGCCTTGGATTGCAGCACAGCGCGATGAGCATATAACATTTTTTCTTTACAATGAAATACTATATCGGTGTTTATCCCTTGCTGTGCATCTTGCCATAGCCCATTTAGCTTCTCTTCAGGAGAACAAACATATTTTAAAGGAGTAGGCAAGATAGAAGCTGGATAAATAAAAATATTATCTGGGCACCAGGCAAAGCGAAAAGAACAAAGACGCCCTTTTTCATTTGTTTCTTGCAAAAGACTATTTTGGCAGTAATATTCAAACGCTGTATCAACGTGCTCAAGTTGAAATTTTTCACAAAAAATCTGCTGGACTAGCTTTGCTCCTTTTTCATCTAAATAGACATAATCAATATCTGCATGGAAATTCTCAGGAAAATTTTGAGCCTCCATTTTTAGAGTTTTTAACCACTGCTTGCATAAATTTTCTATTTTCATTTCCACTACAGGAATAAACTTTTTGTATTTAGGTTGGAGAGAAGTCCAAATGATGTTTTCTACATAAGTGGCTATCTGATTTTTTTGTTTATTATTAAAAAAATAATGCATTTATTTTCTCTGATTTTTATTTTGCTATTTTTAGTTAACAATAATATAAACAATAAATAATTATTATTCTATTAATAACTTTCAAGTCTTTAAAAGAGATTTTCTTTTCTTGTATAAATTGCGCTTCGTTTCTTATATTGATAGGAGCCCAGTAAAAGTTTTATTTAATCATTTACAAATTGGTGATTTGCACTATGCAAAATTCGTCTCGTTCTCATCAGCAGTTTCTTCACCCCTATCTTTTTATTTTGAAAGAAGGAAACAACATCCAAAGCGATTTTTTAGATTATTCTTTGCTCTTACTTCAAATGAGCCGTCCCGAAATTCTACATACCCCCCACCATTATCTCAGAAAAGAAAAAGTTAGCAACCCTCTCTTTCAACTGCTAAAAAAATAAGATTTCTCTCTTGCTTAAAAACTAAATATTACCTTATGATCAGCTCTAATTTTAGCTGGCTTTTTTTACAACTGAATACCTTTCTTTTAATGAAAGTTACCAATTTTTCTATTAAAAATTTAGTTAAGCAGAAAATGATTATAAATATTCTCTATTCTTCGACTAAACAGAGACAACTTTCTTTTTTCACATTTATTTGAAACTAAAATAGGAGCAAACCTTATGTCCACTACACCTAAGGAAATTATTTTTGATGAGGAAGCTCGTCACTATTTACTCACTGGAGTTAAAAAGTTAGCTGACATTGTCGCGTTTACATTAGGGCCGAAAGGACGCAATGTAGGGCTAGAAAAAAGCTGGGGAGCCCCGTCTATTACTAATGATGGAGCTAGTATTGTAAAAGATATCGAGCTAAAAAATCGTTATGAAAACATGGGCATCTCCATGGCAAAAGAGATGGTGCAAAAAGTAAAAGAAAAATGTGGAGATGGTACAACTACAGTTACCCTACTTTTAAAAGCTCTTGTAGAAGCGGGTATCAAAAATATCTCTTCTGGAGCCAGTCCTATTGGAATTAAACGAGGAATGGATAAAGCCGTGGAGGCCATTGTAAAAGAGCTGGAAAAAGCAGCTATTTCGATTCATACCACCGAGGAAACATGTAATGTAGCAACAGTTTCTGCTTCGGGTAATTACGAAATTGGTAAGCTTATTGCCGAGGCAATGGAAAAGGTAAATAATGCCGGGGCAATCACAGTAGAAGAGGGTAAAACTACAGAAACTACAGTAGAAGTTGTAAAAGGAATGAAATTTGACCGGGGCTATCTAAGTCCTTATCTTTGCACAGACTTAGAAGCAATGACATTAGAAATGGAAAATGCTCAAATCTTACTTGTCGACAAAAAAATCACTACTATTCATGAAATTTTACCTCTTCTACAATCCTGCGCCGCTTCGGGAAAAGAGCTACTGATCATCGCAGAAGACATAGAAGGGGAAGTTCTTTCCACTCTGGTTGTTAATAAACTACGCGGAGCATTGAAAATAGCTGCTATCAAAGCGCCTGGATTTGGCGATAATCGCAAAGCAATTCTACAAGACATAGCCGATTTAACAGGCGCTACAGTAGTTTCTGAAGAAGTAGGTATCTCTCTTAAAGAAGCGGATGCATCAATGCTAGGAAGCGCTGGTAAAATCTTAATCACTAAAGAGTCTACGACAATTATAGAAGGAGCTGGAAACGAAGATGCAATTGCTAATCGCGTCAAACAAATTGATTATGAAATCAACAACTGTAAAAGCAGTTACGATAAAGAGAAGCTAGCAGAGCGTCGCGCAAAGTTAACTGGCGGTGTGGGAGTGATTAAAGTAGGCGCTGCTACCGAAACAGAAATGAAACAAAAAAAGCAGATGTTTGATGATAGTTTAAACTCTACTAAAGCAGCATTAGAAGAAGGAATTGTTCCAGGAGGCGGAGTTGCTCTTTTAAACGCTAGTAAAATTGTTAACACATTAGAGCTAAAAGAAGATGAGGCCATTGGCGCTAAAATTGTTTTAAAAGCATGCGAAACACCAATCAGACAAATTGCAATGAATGCAGGGTTAGATGGAGGAGTCGTTTTATCAGAAATTTTGCAAGCCCCTAAAAACTTTGGATTCAATGCTCTTACTGAAAAAGTAGAAGATCTGCTTGCTTGTGGCGTCATTGACCCAGCCAAAGTGATCAAAAATGTTTTAACTTACGCATCTTCGGCAGCAGGAGTTATCTTATTGTCAGAAGCGCTCATTACTGACTTTGTAGAAGAAGAAAAAGCTTAAGGCTTTTCATTTCTCTCTTTTAAAAAACGCGACGCTTATAGAAGCGTCGCTGCCTTTTTCTCTAATTTATTCTTTTCCTTTACACTCTAAAATAAATTTTGTAACGTTACGTATTTAAATAAAAACACGAAAAAACACTGTTACATAATCGAGAGAGTAAAATGAAAAAAAATGATAAGGTGAGAGTGGCTTTTTTTTTACTTACCTGTTTTTTAAGCCAATTCCTCTTTTTTACTCTTGATGCGATCAATCAAACAGCAGATGTGGATACCCCTCTTTTTTCCCATAACCTCCCTTTTGAGATCGAAATTAAAAAAGCAAAAGTAGAGCTGCCTGCCGGTCTACACTCTTATGCCTTTGCAGTTTATCAAGGAAAATGGTTATTGATAGCTGGGCGCACTAATGGTATGCATACTTTTAACCC
>CATLPS010000003.1 GCA_950054535.1 uncultured Chlamydiae bacterium
TAAGAAATGAGAGGCCATCACTGTTCGTAAAGAGCCATCAGAGGCGGCACGAAAAGAAGAAATGCAATTTGGTTTAATTACCTTAAAAGTTTTGATGCCATGTAAATCGCTACTAAACTGTTGAAAGCTTTCTGTATAGGTAACTTTTTCATTAAGATATTTTTTTTCAGAAGCTAACGGTTGTTGGGTACGTTGGCAATTACCATGAATAAAATCTTTAAAAGCGCTGATCCCAAGGGAAGGAGCAAAGAAGAGATCCCGCGCTGTTCTTACTGTTTTGAGATATTCGCGCGTAAAAAAATCATTGGCCTCTGTATGGTAACCGTTCATTTTGTAACAAACGACTTTTCCCGGTACCCAACTAGTGAGCTTGATTAAGCGATAGGTAAGAGCTAGTGATTTGGCAACTGGACGTAGTAAAATAGCCGAGACTGCTACAGTAAAGTAATGAAAACGGTTGAAACTTAGGTTTGGTTTTGATTTTGGAAGTAGCGTTTGGACACGCGAACGAGGATTAACACGCATTTTATTCTCCTTGTTAAAATAAATAACTTAGATCTATCTTAAAAAAAATTAATTAACTCGTTATTAAGGTAAAATTAAAATATATTTAAATATATTTTTAACTCGTGAAAAAAAATATTATTTAGTGATGAATAAAATAATTGTTGAAAATAAAAAATTAGATAAGTAACAAACTTTTTTTACCTAAATTAGGTGATTCATCGTAGCTTTGTACGGGAAAAGTGAGGGCAAGTAAAGTTTTTGATTACTTGCTCTACTGGAATAGCAATCAATAGGAAATTACAAAAGATCGCAAAAATATTGATCAAGAGTTTTAGAGCTAGTGTTGAGAAGATCAAAGTGAACTTGCTGTTTTTTGCCGTGACTATCGGTATAAAAAACTTTTCTAAAAAGTAAATGCTCCATGAATGTTTTGGGAAGCATTACTTTTTTTAAATCGATTCCTTCTATAGAAAAACCAGCTTCTGCTAATAAACGACAATTTCCATTTACACAAGTGAGGCTTCTTGTGCCCTTCCTTGCTATAATTGCAGAATGAAAACGCTCAAATATTTCTGGAGGAAGATTGGTAGGCAATAAAAAAACTCCTGACTCTATATTGTTTTGCTCGGATTGATGATAACAAGAACCTTTGCTATAAAAAGCACTAGCCTCAAATTTATTTGTATAAGTTTGGTCATTTTCTTTTTCTAAACTAAAAGAGGTGATATGAGGATTACCAATACCAATAGCAAAGAGATCAGGCTTTAAAAAATCAGATAGTTTCACTAAGGTTATTGAAGGGTGAGACTTTGAGGTAAACTTATAGATGTACTTAGGCTTTGTCACATAAAAACTTTTTTCACCATGAAGATCGCTATGGATTTTTTGGATGCTTTCTTCATATTCTTGCTCTGGTTTTAAATAGCTTTTTTTGCTTTGTAGCGTTGATAGAAATTCATTAGCTAATTGAGTATTGTAGCAAAAATCTTTAATAGCCCTTATTGCAAAAGAGGGTATACTGAAAAAAGCATAAGCAACTTTTCCTGTTTTAAAGTAGGCCTTATTAAAAAAAGCCGTAGCTTTTGCCTGTTCGCCATTTATTTTATAATAAATTATTTTTCCAGGAATCCAGCTAACTAGTTTGACGATATGAGAAAAAAGAGCAAATGATTTAACAGCTGGACGCAATAGACAAGCAGAAATAGAGACTTTCAAATAATGAAGCCGGCGATTAGCTGATGGAGCTTGCGGGAATTTAGGTGATACTAGACTAGGTACAACAGGAGATACATTCATATTATTTTTCCTTAGTAATTAAAGGAAATAATTATGGCAGAAAAATATTAACTTATTGTTATTTAAAATATTAAATTGAATTTTTAATTACTGTTTTGTTTTACTTGTTTAAGTGCTTGGACAAAGCGATTTACTTTAGCACGATGACTAGGCCGGCTATGCAGCAGGAGAGGGGGGCAGAGTAAGAGGGCTTTAACCTGCTCTTGGTTAAGTAGGCCTCTCTTACACATCCAAAGCACATAAAGCGAAGGTCCACGATCCATGCATTGGCGGCAGGTAATATTCATCGACGCTACTTGCAGTTGGTCTGCAAGATGTTCTAAAATTTCTAGATAGGTCAGTTCAATAAAATTGAGTCGCTCTTTTTGGCTTAAGGCCTTATTACTTTCAAAATAGCGCTGATGCACGAGATCTAAAATTTTTTTTAAAGTTTGATCCCAAACTTGCTTATGGAGTTTGCTGCTCCAAAAATAGCTTCCTTCTTTTTTGAGCATCTGCTGCAAAAAAAGCGTTTTAAAAACCTCTACTTTCATCGGTTTTTTGCTATTTTCTTGCAGGTAGAAAGCAGAGTTTTTATCAAGAGTAACTACGCTTAATAAGGGATAGATTTTTTCGAGCTGTTCAAGCGCTAAAGAAGCTGTTTTTTCTTTACCCTGACGTCTCATTAAATTGACATAAAGATGAGGCTGCTGCTGTAAAAAAGTGGCAAACTCTGGATAGGGGAGAGGCTGCTTGCCTGAAAAATTAAATTTTGAGCTAGTGGGTAAAGGATAGCCCATGCGGATCACTTGCGTTTGCCAAAGATTGGGCAGCCTAAAGAGAAAAAAAGGAAGATTTCCATTTAAAAATTGATCATCACTAGGTTTTAGATGTTTACTAACAAAGCATTTTTCACCTTGAAGCTGCTGAAGGGTTTTTCTAATCGACTTCTTGCAAGGCGCTTCAGAAAAAAGTTGTTGCTTAAAGCAGTGATAGGTTGCTTCTTTCAAATCGGCTCCTAAATAGAGCCAGTTGACCAGGTCTTGTAAAAAAACTGCTTCGTTCGTTTGCGCTTTTCCTTTTAAAGAAAAATCTTGTAATAAAGCTCTTAAAGATAAAACAAATGTTTCGTGCTGCAGACGCCTCTGAGAAAAAGAAAGACTTAAAGGAGCTTCGATTTGGGCTGCCAGATCTACTGCGTTTTTTGATGAGTTTTGTTTAAAAGCTATATAATGGGGATGGTGGTGGCAAAAAGAGCGCAGCTGCTGCCCATAAAACAGATAGTAGTCTGTTTTAAAAACTTGCTCGCCCTCTTTTTTTTTGTAGAAAAGGGAGGGCGTTGCTTTGCAAAAGAGGATAAGAGCGGTAAGTAAAAGAAAAATGAGGAAAAAGCGTTTCAAAAAGAGCCAAAAGTAAAGGGTTCATTAAAAAAGTGGGAGAGCTCTTTTTCCATATGGAGCTTTATTTCGCTAGCGTAGCTGGGATAATATTTATTCATCCATAAATTGATGCGAAAAGCAACTCGAATGAGCTCTGGCCGGTAAACCTCTAGGGAGCGATAGCTTTCATCTGCAGAAAACTTGCCTAAATCTAAGTGAAAGGGCTGACGATCAATGAAACCAAAGTTTTGCATAATACCATGGTCTTCATCATGAATACCCTTTTGATATTCTGCTAGATAAAAAGCAAAAATTTGACTAATGCGTTTTTTTACCTCTTCTACTTGGTTTTGATTGAGACAGCGCGCAAAACAGCGGCGCAGCATCTCCCCCTTTTTTTGCAGTACGTAAGCTGTTTGGCCAAGGTCAATGGAGTGGGAAAAACCAATTTTATCGATGAGTTTGATTATTTGCGGTTGATGGGAAGCATTGAGCTGGACTGCAACTAAAGCGCTTTCTTCCCGGATAAAATCGTAGGCCACTTGATGTCCTCTAAAAACTCGCTCTAATTTAGCTGCTCGTTTTATACGATGACTCTCTTTCATCTCTTTAAAAAAACCAACGTTTGGCAAAAAGTTCATGAACCAGGCTGGTCGAAACCTTTTGTACTTGAATAGCTTAAGGACGTACTGATCATCGGCAGAGGTAAAAACATAAGACTGCCCTCCTTCACTATGATAAGTAAAAGGCTGGGTAAAAATAGTAGCCACTAAGCTTTTCTCTTCTTTATCTAAAGGCTTGGTTTCCCAGGCTGAGTTATAAGGAAGGCGTTCTTGTAAATTACTAAGGCGAATATCAAAGAGGTTTTCATAACAAAAGATCAGCAAAAAAACGATCAAAATAGAGAATAGAAAGCCTAATAATTTTTTATAAAATGACATGAGTAGTAATGACTTGTATGGGGGTTAAACTTTTAATCCCAGCTCTTTTAAATAAAGCTTTGCTCCTTTGAGCTGGTCGCCTTGAAGTTCTATTGTCTCTTTTTTGACCGCTCCTCCGCAAGCAAATTTTTGTTTCAGAGCAGAACAAAGCGCTTTAAGGTCGCTATAGTGAGGTTTTATATTTAAAATTAAGGTGACAAAAGCGCCTTTACGCTTTTCCAGTACAATTTTTAGCGGTTTCTTAGGCAAAGTAGGCGCGGGCTCAGCAACCCACTCTCCACCAATAGTAAAAGGCATTTTTTCTCACTTGGTTGAAATTTATAAAAAAAAGAAGTAGGCAACAAGTCTCTTGCCTACTTCCTAAAAAAGATACTACTTAAAAAGTAGTGTTAATGAAAAATCGATCTTTTAAGACTTATTATCATCGATGATTTCTACTTCAGCATCTTCAATATCATCTTTTGGTTTTTGCTGCTGCTCTTTTGCTCCGTCAGCGGCCGCTTCTTGAGTAAAAGGCTGCTCAGAAGAAGTTTGGCCGCTTGCTTTTGCCATTGCTTCTCCAATTTTTTGCATATGGCTTTCTAAATCTTCTTTAGCAGCTTTAATGCGACTGTGGTCTTTACTTTCAATAGCTGATTTCAGCGTCTCAATCCGGCTTTTGATGTTATCAGCTACCTCTTGAGGAACTTTATCCTTGTACTCATCTAAAGATTTTTGCGCGCGGAAAGAGAGGGTCTCTGCTTCGTTATAAAGCTCAGCTTCTTCTTTGCGCTGCTTATCTTCATCTGCATGAAGCTCTGCATCTTTTACCATGCGCTTGATTTCCTCTTCTTGCAAACCAGATTGCGCTTCGATTTTGATTTTTTGTTCCTTGCCAGAGGCTTTATCAATAGCAGAAACGTGTAAAATTCCATTTGCATCGATATCAAAAATTACCTCAATTTGGGGCGTTCCTCGTGGTGCAGGGGGAATATCTGTTAAGTCAAAACGACCAATTTCTTTATTATCATTCGCCATTTTGCGCTCGCCTTGTAGCACGCGAATGGTTACCGCTGGTTGATTATCGGCGGCAGTAGAGAAAATCTGCTTTTTTTGCGTAGGAATTGTAGTATTACGCTCGACTAAAGGAGTTAAAATACCGCCCATTGTTTCAATTCCCAAAGTCAAGGGGGTAACGTCTAATAAAAGAACATCTTTTACCGCCCCTGTCAATACTCCTCCTTGAATTGCAGCGCCTATCGCCACCACTTCATCGGGATTTACTCCTTTATGGCCTTCTTTACCAAAAATTGCTTTTACCATCTCTTGGACAGCAGGCATTCTGCTCATTCCGCCTACTAAAATCACTTCTGAGATATTTTCTTTAGAAAGACCTGAGTCTTTTAGTGCCTTAAGGCAAGGCTCACGAGTGCGCTCGACTAAGTTATGGGTTAAACTTTCTAGCTTTGAACGTGTTAGGGTAGTCGACAAGTGTTTGGGCCCAGAGGCATCCATGGTGATAAATGGTTGATTGATTTCGGTTGACTGAGTGCCAGATAGCTCAATCTTTGCTTTTTCCGCTGCATCGCGCAAACGTTGTAGCGCCATTTTGTCTTGGCTAAGATCAATGCCATTTTCTTGTTTAAATTGCTCTAGTAGCCAGTTTAAAATAGCAATGTCGAAATCGTCACCGCCTAGGTGAGTGTCGCCATTAGTTGCCAGCAGTTCAAAAACGCCATCTCCAATTTCTAAGATAGAAATATCAAAAGTTCCACCGCCTAAGTCAAAAACGGCAATTTTTTTTTCGCTTTTTTCTTTATCAAGGCCATAAGCTAAAGCAGCTGCTGTAGGTTCGGGGATAATACGCTTTACATCAAGGCCTGCGATGCGGCCAGCATCTTTAGTAGATTGACGTTGCGAATCGTTAAAATAAGCAGGTACAGTAATGACTGCTTCGGTAACTTTTTCTCCTAGATAAGCTTCGGCTGTCTCTTTCATCTTCACTAGAACTTGAGCGCTAAACTCTTCTGGTGTAATTGTTTTATCTAAGATCTTAAAAACCGAATCGCCGTTTGCGCTGCTGACTACTTCATAAGGGACCGTTTTTTTTTCGCTTTCTACCTCGTTGAACTTACGGCCAATAAACCGCTTGCCAGACATCACTGTATTTTGCGGATTAGTAACGGCTTGTCTTTTGGCTGGCGTGCCTACTAAACGCTCTCCATTTGGCTTATAAGCAACGATAGAGGGAGTTGTGCGTCCGCCTTCTGGCGAGGCAATTACCTTAGGAACTCCGCCTTCCATCACAGCAACGCAGGAGTTAGTTGTTCCTAAATCGATACCAATAATATGTCCTTTTTTTTGTTCTTTAGCTTCTGCCATAATGATTGATCCTTTGGTTAAATTAATGATTCGTTGTTATTATCTGTTTCTTTTTCTTCTTTTTCTTCTGTCAAGCTTTTAGAAACTTTCACGCGCGCTGGGCGAATAACACGATCTCCCATTTTGTAGCCACGCGAACACTGTTCTACCACACAGCCAGCGGGATGATCATCTGTCTCTACCATTTCTACAGCTTCATGAATGTGTGGGTCGAAAAGTTCTCCTTTGGATTCAAAAGGAGTGACGCCATTTAGGCTCAACACATCTTTAAATTGAGTTAAAATCATTTGGAAACCAATCGCCCAGTTCTTGACCTCATCAGACATGTCCTTGGCAAAATTGAGCGCATTTTCTAGATTGTCCATTGGTTTTAAAAAGTCTACCATTAGTCCTTCATTGGCAAAACGGAGCTGCTCAATTTTTTCTTTTTGCTGCCTTTTACGCATGTTTTCCTGTTCTGCTAAAAGCCTTAAATATTTATCTTTGTACTCTTTGGCCTCTTGACGCAATTGATCCAGCTCTTCTTGATTAATGGTAACCTCTATTTTTTCAGGTGCAGTAGTCGTCTCTTCTGCTTCCTCAATTATTTCATTAGGATCTTTTACTTCTTCTTCTTGATCAGACATGATTTCCTTTCTCCTTTAAGATCTTTTTGTTGATTGCGGTTATCTTCGAGTAGCATTAGCTGGGTTTGATTAAGTTTAGGCTCACTTTGGTCATTTTTGGGCTCGCGAAAGCTAATTTTAAACTTGTAAACTAGCCTAGTCAGTGTCTTACTTAAACATTTAGTAAAGTCATGAATTAAGTTAAAAAGAGTGCGATAGGGAAGGCGAGTAGGTCCTAAAATTCCCACCGCTCCAACGGGAGCTTGATTGATAAAGTAAGGGGCAGTAATCACTGCGCAATTAATACTAGCATTGGCATAAGATTTTAAATCATCGCCTATCCAAAATTGAATCCTTTTAGCAAGCTTCCCCTCTTTTAAAAGCAGGCGCATTTGACTCGTATTTTCAAATAGAGTAAGGCCGCTTGCTAAGGTATTTGTTTCTTGAAAATCAGAATAGTTTAACAGGCGCGAAAAACCAGTGCGGTAAAGATCATCGTCGATAAAATTAGAGTAACCAACTACATAACGCAAAAGGAGTTCGTGGTAAATTTTTTGTGCTATCTCTTTTTCGTCATTTTCTAGATGATCGCAGTTGCCTACCCCTGTTAGACGCATCTGAAAATAACTTTCAATCCTTTTGATGGCAAAGCTAGAGAGTTTTTTTTGTAAATAGATCACTTCGGTAGTAACTGTACCAAAGTCAGAAATAACGATAGAAAGGCAACGATAGCTATCAAGTGCTATTAATTTGATATCCGTAATGAAGTCTTGATCAAACCTGGGCGCAGATAAAAAAATTGCGCACTTGCTTTCTTGGCTAAGTTGCTCTGCGCCATTTTGTAAAAGAAGGGCAATTTCCTTGGATTCAAAAGCTTCAATAGAAGCAAAAAGATCTTCTTTTATTATCTCTTTGGTAGAGTAAAAGCTTTGCGCATAGGTGCGATAAGCAAGGTGGGTAGGAATGCGACCCCCAGATGCATGCGATTGCACCAAATAACCTTGCTCTTCTAAAATGGCAAAATAGTTGCGAATGGTCGCAGAACTTAAATCTTTAAAGCCCGCTTCTTTTAAGGTATTAGATCCGACAGGTTTACCTGTTTGAATGTAGTACTCGACTAAGCCGAGTAGCACGCGCTTTTCTCGCTCTGACTTTCCTACTTTCTTAATTAAAACAGGTTTTAGACTTTTCAATGTTTGCTAGCTCCTCAAATTTCTTAAATCATACTAAAAAAAAGAGAATTGTGTCAAACAATTTAGCAGTTGATTTATTAGAGTGCTAGATTTTCAATATCATTTTTTTACTTTAAAAATTTATTTTTATCAGTGATCTCCTGGAGAGTAAGGGGTAAAATATCGATGATAGAAGGAGACCAGTCGAGTCCTTTACTATAGACCATATAAGCACCTAAGTAACAGGCAATCATGGCTTTTTTATGGTGGTCTGGAATCTCATTGAGTAACTCTTTTTTAAAAGCCTCCTTTAAAAAAGGCAGGCAATAGTTTAAAAATGACTCGATGAGCGCGCCATCTTTTACGGCAGAAAGTGAGAGGTTTTCTAAGTAATCTAAAATTTGGTAGGTATACTGATTAATGCGCAAAGAAATTTCATCAGAAAGATCGGTTAAATAACGGCCTGTTTGCCTGTGAGTGTTTAACAAAAGCTCGGCTTCATTAGCGGAGCAAAGACGTACGCGTTCTAAAATTTCCTTTACTAGCAGTGGCTTTTTTTGTAAAAAAATCTCTTCGTTTAAGGTAAGACCACATAAGACTTCAAAAGAAGAACAGATGACGCCCCCCTTATTGGCTGAGCTATCTTTAATAATTAAAACACCTCTTTCTTCTAAATAGCGTCTTGCTGCAGGCGTTAAATAGAGATTAGCGCCTTCGACAATGGCTTTCGAAGTTGCTATACCCATTTCATCTAAGTAATCTGTAATATTTGCTTCGTTTAAAGTTTTGGGTCTTCCTCCCGCTGGAACAAAAAGATCTGCTTTCGTTTGATGGACGTTATATCTCAAAAGATGATTGGCATCACTTCCAGATAGCCATTCTTCTACTACTTTCCCTAAAACTTTTTTATAACACAAAGTTTCTTGAATATGGGCAAAAGGATAGCGTCGTTTATGTTTCAGCAGTAAAAAACCCTCGTCTGTTAGCTCTTCTGGAGGGTAATAAGCAATGGCTTTTGCACTTTCAAAAAGCTCTTTTAGACGCTTTAAATTCAGTCCATTGGGATCATAAATAGTGCCAGAGCCATCGGTGAGCGCAACAATTTTAGCGGTTTGAGGATAGTAGCGATAAAAATTGAGGATTTGATTACCAGCCACATCGCCATCTGGTCCACCAGACATTTTCACTGTAAAAGAATCTTTTAATGGATCGATCTTTAAATATCTTAACACTTGGTCTACATAGACATTTACGCCTAGCGAAGTAACGCCATACTCTTTATGGTTAATTCCTGCTGATGGCTTGCTAGAAATAAAAGCTTTTCCTGGCTTATAATGATACTTTTTACTGGTAGCTGCAATCCATTCAATCATGCAATCGTGCATATTTTCATCTGGCCCTAGATAGATATATTCCGGCCGCTGTAAATAGTCTAAGATATAGCGCGCACGAATCTTACCCGTAGCATCGCAGTTTACGATAATGAGCAAATTTTCTACAAAAGCGCGCTGAGATTGATAAAGAAACTCCAGTTTTAGCTCTTTGATAAATTTTTGCAAATGAGCAGCCACTTTTGCCTCGCTGAAGCCTGCACACTGCAACTCTTTTTTTAAAATATGTGATTCTGATTCGATGAGATCAAATGGCTTTAGGAAAATAACTCCTTTTGCGCCGCCTTCGGGAATATCCTTGTTTTTTTTTTGCTGCGTCCAAGCTAGGTGGTAACACTCTGCAAACACATGGTTGGACTCGGCCACCATCTGTTCTATCTGATCGGGGTAAACGGTACGCAGCCCTCCCCTTGCCAGATCTTTAAAGCGGATGTGAAAAGCAAAAAAATGCATGCCCCTTACATAAAAAATAGCATAGGGAAGCTGAGGAAATTTTTCCAAACGGTTAAAAGGAATTGCATCGAGGTAGTGTGGATCTAAGCGAAAACTTAGCGCAGTGTAATTCATGCGGTAAAAATTGGTTTTCAGCACGTGATGGATAAAATTCATGCCTTGCGCAAGCACATTTTTTCTTCTTAAATCGTGACTTTCCTGTCCGGTATCGAGCTGTGCTAGATCGCTTAAAAATTTTTGTTTGACCTCTTCATAGCGACTTAAATTCACTAAATGGGGATGAAACTTATGCTCAAAAGCTTGGCAAAGTTGCCAGGTAAGTTCAGGGTGGCGGCAAAGATCTGCTTCAATTGTTTCGATGGTATAAAGATGGCTATCCACATTGACAAGCGCTTGATGAATAAAGTTAATCATCGACCTTAATAGGTTAGCCATGTTGCCAGAAACGATTTTTGGCGCCACAAGTTTTTTATCAATCAAATCAATGGTATCAAAATATTTAATGGTTGCCAGTTCACGTAAAAAATCATTGCTATCGGCTACATCCCAAACTGCTTCACCATTACTGCCGTGCAGCAAAATAGCCATGACTAAAATAGTTTGGCTGCCCTCTTCATCAATATAAGTAGCGTTGAGGCGCTGCATGCTAAGTCCATGCCGATGAATGACTTTGGCTAAACGAAAAAGAAAATGGTGTTTCGGGACGTTGCGCCAAGCAAGAACAATATGCATAGAGTGCATAGTAGCTGGCTTTTTTTTCTTCCAATTTTTTTCTAATCCCATTTCATATTGACAGGTGTCGCGAGTTTGAGCGCGTTGAAACATGTGAATTGCTTCTACTTGTCTATCTAAAGTAAGAGACTGCAGAAAAGGGGAGCCCATTTTTTCTACAATAGCTTGAAATAGCTCTGGGCAAAAAGACTCTTTTTTACAAAGAAGCTGAAAAAGGGAAGAATAATCTTTTTGCGCCAGCTGCTCTTTTACAGAACCATGCGCCTCGACAAAATCTATGGTGGCAATGCGTAGCCTTGCTTTTGTTTTAGAAAAAGGAACAGCTTTACGCGAAATGTAAGTTTGATAGTTTTTAATTCCATAATATTCAAACTGGCCTAAAATGCGTAGATCGGCATCGGGACTATCCAAACAGATCACAATCGCGCCATTTTTAAAATTAATTTGGGAAAAATAGTTTTGTAGGTCAAAACCCATTAAACTGTGGGTAATGAGAAGACGACTCTCTTTTTTGACCTCTTCAAAAAAAGAATTTGGCATCGCACTTTTCAGCCAAGTGTAGTAGTCTAAAAATTTTTGACTCTCTTTTTTTACTGCTTCTGCTAAATCAGGGGATGTTTCTTGGTCAAGAGGGGAGGGGTTTGAGGACATAGTAGGATCACTTTGGTTTGAGAAGTAGTTAGGTTTTTCATAAAGAAGTTTTCCCTCTTTCGCTTAAAAAGCTTAAAGCGTAAGTGGGTAAACTTCTTATCGCTTCATTCCTTCTAAATAGAGCCAAAGCAATAATTTTAAATCAAGTTTAAGTTTTAAAAACTGCTAAATTAACAAAGCAACTGGAAATTTTTTTAAGTTACTTTGACTTTTTCCAAGGCTTCTTGGTTTTTTTTGCCTTTTTTAAAAAAGTAGCGCGCTTTTATTTTTTCGGTTTTTTTTACATGATTAGGCAGAGCGATGATGGGCGAAAAAATAGAGCAAAAAATAACTGTAAAAAATGTCCATTTATTGTTCATTACTTAAATCCTCCATAGTTGTTAGTTAAAAAAACTATGCTAACAGTTAAATAAAAATTTTAAATAAGTTTTTAATTAACTTTTAAAAAATAAGTAGCGGAGCAATTTTCGCTGTCAAAGCTGCACAAAAATTAGGCCCTAAATTTCTTGAGCATGTTAAGTCCGGGTCTATCTGCAACCTTAACGTAAAGTAAGCGGATTGTAAATAGGTGAAGTAAAATTTTTTTCTAAGGACTTATAGACAAAATTTTTTGCAAAGCTATTTTTTCAGCAGCCTTAGCCCATTTAAACCTACCAGCACCGTTCCTCCTTCATGCATGATCACTGCTAGCCATAAAGGAATAAGGCCGCCCAAAGCGGGAATAGCGGCAATGATAATAGCGCTGAGGGCAATGACGAGGTTTTGTTTTACAATACGCTGGGTCTGCTCTGCTTTTTTTAGTAGCCATTGCAAATACTCGAGATTATCGTGTAATAAGATGACATCGGCAGCATCTAGCGCAGCTCCACTGCCAACTTTGCCCATACAGATGCCTACATTAGCCCGGGCCAGGGCAGGAGCATCATTAATGCCGTCGCCTACCATAATCAATTTTTCGCGTTGCGCAAGCGCGCTGATCTGCTCTAATTTATCCTCTGGTTTTAAGTCGGCCAAGTACTCTATCGCAAATTCTTTGGCTACTCTTTTAGCGCTCTCTTTGTGGTCGCCCGTCAGCATTAAAAGTTTCCACGCTCCACTTTGCCTAATTTTATGAATGGCCTCTTTTACTAGTGGGCGCAGCTGATCTTCAAAAGTAAAAATAAAAAGGCGCTCTTCTACCAGCAAAATTGCTAAAATTTTTCCTTGGCTTTTTGTTTGCTCTACCTCTTTTACCAGCTCTTTTTTTTGCTCGGCCGTGATTTTTGCTTCAATATAATCAGGGTGCCCCATAAAAAGGTTGACTTCTTTTTCGTCTATTTTTGCTTTTGCTTGCAGCCCATATCCCGCAATCGATTTAAAGTCTGTTAAAGAAAGAGCAGTAACTTTTTTGCTAGCAGCGTAGCGGTTGACTGCTTTGGCAATCGGATGGACAGCATTTTTTTCTAAAGCATAGGCAAACGCCAAAACTTCTTCTTCCTTTAACTCTTTTTTACTCTTGCCAATCTCTTTGATTTCTGTGCAGGTAAGCTCCCCCGTAGTTAAAGTGCCTGTTTTATCAAATGCAATTGTAGAGCAGCTTGCCAACGCGTCTAAAATAACTCCGCCCTTTAGCAAAATACCCTTTTTCGCGCAGGCGCTAATGGCGCTCAAGTAGGCAATTGGTAGAGCTAAAATCAAAGCGCAAGGAGAAGCGGCAATAAGAAAAGCCACGGCGCGGTAAATAGATCCTTCTAAACCAAAAAAAGAGAGGGAAAAAAGAAAAGGAAAGGAAAGTGCCACAAGGGCAGAAAGAGAGATAATAGAAAGAGCATACATCCGGCTGAAACGATCAAACCAGCGTTGCAACTTAGGTTTTGCCTCCTGAGCATTGGTCACTAGCTGCACAATTTTGCTTAACGTAGAATCTGCTGCTGTATGGGTGACTATTAGCTGAAGCACGCCATCTAAATTTCTTGCGCCTGCCGCTACGCTATCTCCTATTTTTTTCGTGACAGGCAGGCTCTCTCCCGTTAAATGAACGAGATTCACGGCAGAAACGCCCTCTTTGACCTCTCCATCTAAGGGAACGATTTCACCTGGGCGCACTAAAATAACAGCGCCTACTTCGACCTCTTTAATGGAGCGATCGCACAATTGACCATCGTTAGTTATTAAAGTGGCTTTAGTGGGCGAGAGTTTGTTAAGTTGATTGATAGACCCTTTTGCTTTGGCTGTAACAAGATCTTCAATCGAGCCGGAAATAGCAAAAAGTACCAGAAGAAGCGCTCCTTCTAAGCTGCTTCCAATCAAAACAGAAGAAAAAGCGGCTAACGTCATTAAAACATCGATATTGATATTGCATTCCACAAGATCTTCTATCGACTCAATTAAAGCTGGAATCCCGGCTAAAAAATAGACAAAAAGAAGCAAAAGCGCTGAAATTGCTGCCGTTGTTGCAAAAAAGCTTAGTGTAAAAGAGAGCAGCAAAAGAAAAGCTGCCAACAAAGCAGCTTTTAAAGTTAAGTTAGCCGCCCATTTTCGGGAACTGGGCTTTAAAAAAGGGCTTGCGCTTTCTTCTTGACCAAGTCCAAAAAACTCTTCAAAAATAGCTGGTTTGCCATTAGAAGCTTTATTTATAGAAGAGTGCATCATGAAACTAGTCCTAAATCATAAAAAAAGAGGGATAAAAAGTAAGTAGAGGCAGCTGCTAAAGCAGCAATTGCCAAATTCCACACTATAGTAGAAATCAAGCGGTTACCTTGGTAGTAAGCAGAAATGGCGCTACTTATTGTTAGAGTAAAAAAAGAGGCAAAATAGAGCCCAAAACTCTGCCAAAACAGATAAGCTCCTAATAGAGTAGTTGCTGTAAATAATGCGCCTAAGGCCGCCCCCAAACTTTGTTTAAGAGGATGCTCATCAGACTCTAAAGAAAGCCCTAGCTCTTCTTCTACCATAATCTTCAGTAGTCGATCTCCATCGGCCATTAAAACATGCATGACTTCGTCGAGTAGTTTACCTTCAAAACCTTTAGCTTCATATAGCGCGCGCAGCTCTTCGCGCTCTTGCTCGCGATTATGTTCAATTTCCCAGCGCTCTTCCTCTAAAATGCGGTGCAGTCTCTCCAACCTAGCCCAGCCTAACCAGCCACTTCTACCTGCCACCCAGATCAACCAGCCGGTAGATGCCAGGATTAAAGAAAGAAAAACTTTATCATTAGGAAATTGCCAATAATGCAAAAGGCCGGCTAAGAGCAAAAGCAATACAGTCAAACTACGAGCTGCATCCGTAGCTGAAGAAATAGAGCCGGGAGTCTCTGTGCCATGGATCTCTGCTGCGGCAATCACTGCGCGCGCCTGTGCCTCAGCTACGTGCTTGACTGCTGTTTTTCCTTTAAAATGGTCGTGGCTCATCGTTCCTTTTCATCTTCATTAAGTAGTGTCATTTTATTTAATTAAATGTTTTTATCTTTTTGCAAACTTACGAACAAACTAAGCTTTTTTGCTGCTTGTTTTGAGAAAATAGTTAAATTTAAAAAAATAACTCAATTACAGTTATTTTTTCCAGCTTTTAAATTTTTAAATTTAAAGAAATGCTATCTTTTTATTAATATTTTTTATTGTTATAATATATGTGACTGTTTTGAATGTAACATTAAATAATAAAGAAAGAGGTTTTTATGTCCAATGTTTCAAGTGCTAGTCTTAATGCTGCTTCCCCAATCCAATATGTCGTTATTTCAAGCGAAGAGTCTAAAAATGATTTTTCGTTAATAGAGCAAAGAATAAATAAAAATACAAATGCTATAAAAAAAATTGAGGAAAATCATGAAAAATGGTGTAGAATTGCTTCTATTTCTACACTAGCTTGCATCATCATCACTGCAACTGCCCTAGCTACTTTAACCGCGCTAAGTATCATAGGTACGCTGCCAGCAATAGCGATTGCTGGCTTAGCTGGAGCAGGAATCATTACTAGCTTATTTTTCTTGAAATGCTACCTTGATCATCAGGAAAAACGGCGCTGTCATTACTTTCAACAGAGAAAAACCTTAGAAAAGATTCAAGGCCATCTTAACAATCCAAAAAGTTCTTTTAAGACAGAGTTATTAGGAGAAAAAACTTCCATAGAGTTTCAATTAAACAAATTGATCGATGTCTATCCCTATTATGAAACTTATCAAAGAATGAAGTTGAATTTTGAAACAGCAGTAAATAATTTTTCTGGAAGAAACCCCACAAGAAGTACTGTGTATTATTAATTTTAATTTTAAAGTGAACTAATAGAGTAAAATCTTATAAAAAATGGAAGCTAACTGCATTTATAACCAGTTAGCTTCCGCTAAACCAAAACTTCTTTGATAAATAGATAATTACTTTTGTCATTATCTAAGAAATATTCTTAGTCTATTCTACCGCCTATCATTAGCGATCGCTTTGCAACAAGATCTTTATCATGTTTTTTTTGAAATTTGCCTTATCACCAATACGGTAAAAGGAGTAATAGCAAATTATTTATGGCTAAGCTGCATTGATTATACGCGTTAAAAATTTTTCTAAAGGGCTGCCCAAAAACTCTGCATATTTATCGGGATGCTGTACCAGTATTTCTTTCATAAAATTGATGAAAGAAGTTGCTTGTTTTTTATTAGTGATCCACTCTCTAAGCAGGGCAAATTGATCTGCACTATATTTTGTATCTCCATTCAATAACTTAGCTCTTAAAATAATTTTTTGAAAGCTTTTGTCATTTTTTAGTTCCTCTACTTGGGTGGTATTTAATCCATCTAAAGTAATATTAGCTAGCTCCAAATCGTAAATAAAAACTTGACGTTTTACTTTCTGGCTTTCTGCTTCTTGTTTTGGTAATTGTTGTTGCCACGCTGTTAGATCGGTAGTTTGATCGCCTATAATTCCTACCCACTGGCCATTTTCTTTCACCATCAATAACTTAAAAGCCTTTTTTTGCTCAGAACCAAAAGGCAAGAAAAAAGATTTATCTTTCATTGGCATAAAATTAGAGGTGACAAGTAATTTTTCGTTCTTTCCTTGAGCAAAAAAAGAGCTTGCCTCTCTGATCGCTTTTCTACCATCTTTGGCCAGAATTTTATCTGTTTCGTAGAAAGAGACAAAAAAGTTACCATAGTAATATTTTTTTAATCGCAAAAATCCTTGAGCAGTGATATGCCCAGCAGCTAATACAGTGACTGTACCAATAGTGAAAAGCGGAAATGCACGTAAGATTAAACTAGGAATAGCTACAAAATAAGCTGTAACCGCTATTTTTTTAATTAAATAAAGAAGAGCAATATCTTCACCTTCCGGAGCAGCAAGCTGTTTGATGGGTTGAATGAGTTTGTTACCTAAACGGTAAACCGCCTCGATTTTTAGCTCTGCAGCGTCGAGCATGCGATGAAAAATAGATTTTGTGACCCCATCTACTTTTATCCAATTATCTTGGTAAAAGTTTAAAGAAGTAGGCCAAGCTGCGGGATTTCTAGGCAAAAATTTCTTGCGAGGATGTTTTGATTGCACTTGCTTTTCTAATAAGACTTCTTTTTGAATCTCTTTTCTTACCTCCGAGTGCGCTTCTGCAGTGTCCGTTCCTTCTCTGATAGGAGTTGTAAATTTGCAATCTAAAATTTTTTGATGGTAGCTTTTTAAAATAGAAATCAAGTGATTTTTTTCTTTAGAAGTCAAGATAGGTAGGTTTTGTACAAGAGTGATGCACTTTTTTTTATAATTTAAAAGAGCTGTTTGCCGATCTATAGACTGGCTAGCTCCACCATACATCTGCCAGACCGAAGCATCTAACTCATCGATTAATAAAGCCTGAGATTTTTTAAAGAGAGAAAGCGCTTTACTTAAAGAAGAAGCGGTAGACAACTTTTGGATAATCTTTTGCCGTATTTCGTTATGCATTAGCTGCTTAAGTGATCTATACAAGCGCTCTTCTGCTTCTGATTGACTATTGATTTTTGCTTCCTCAATTAGTTGATCAATAGAAACAACTTCTGTCTTAGAGTGGTTGAGAACAGAGTTGAAAGCGCGACTTAAAACAAATTCCGGTTTTTGACCCTCCATTACTTTTCTCAAACGGCCTACGCCTTGGATCATTTCTTCATAGGTAGTTTGCCTATCTAGTGTACAGAGGCCGATAGCTTCAGAAGTTTGCTGGGTATCGGCTCCATAGATATGTTTGTGATCGCAATAGGTGCATAGTTGCTCGGGTTTAAGTAGGGAGCGGTGAAAAGGAAGGGGGTATGGTTGGTTTCTTTCTAAGACGACTAGCTCTTCTTTTTCATTAAAGAAAAGAATGCCTTCTATAGGAGAACCTAAACTTTTGAGCATTTTGCGAGCTACACTTAAGTTACTTAACCCTTTTAAAAGCGCGCCTGAATCAATTAGCATACGAAAATCTTTTCCTTGTATGCGCCCTTTTTGCATCAAAGTTAAAAGATCGCTTAACATTTTTTGAGGAGTTTGTTGATCGATCAGATGAATCGAGTTTTTTGTTTGACATGTTTTACGGATACGATGCTCCACTTTACTGTCACTTTGATTAGGATCATCCTGAAATAGAGGAGAGGGAGCATATAAATGAGGATTAATAGGCGTGGCAGACATTGTCACCATGCCATCGAATTGACTGCGCAGGTTCTGCACGGTGCTTCTGATTTTTTTTGTATACTTTTTTATATGAGGAGCTACTAAATAACAGACATAGCGCAGAATAAAACGGTCATTTTGGCATAAGGCTTGTAAAGTGGGGCTATTTGGCTGAATATCAAACAAGGAGTCTCCATTTTGTGGGAGAATGGATTCTAAAAATTTATATTCTTCGGTGGCTTCAATAGAAATTCCCATTGATAAAGCTTCTGTCTCCGCTTTTTTCCTTAAAAGCTTTAATAGTTCTAAGCCTTGCTGTTTATCTAATTGATGATGCACATAAGTATGAAAAGTTTTGAGCAGCGTTTCCCAAGTAATATCGTATTCCGATCCTTTAATGGGGGTATTATTGGATTCATAAGGAATGGCATATCCGGCTAAAATTTCAGGATTTTTACATCCATAATTAGTGCCAACGGCACGTTTCTTAAAGCAATTTTCAATTAAATGGCAAGCAGTAGCGCGTAGTAAAGCAAATTTGTCGCGATCCCCTCTTTCTTCTATCCAAGTAGGGGCGGTTGTCTCTTCTTGTAAAATATAAGCATAAAACTCATCAAATCGGTCTAAGCTCACTTGCAAGTGTGCTGCCATCTTCTTAGCTAGCAAATGACCGGCTTTTTTTATCTCTTCTTCGCAGACCAAATGCTGTTCATTGGCTTTTAAATGCAATATTTTTTCCCCCTCCAAAGAGATCAAACAAGCAAAAATTTCCGCTAGGAATAGCACCAACTCTCCTGATTCGGATACGGGCAAACCGATGCTAAAGTTCAGCTCTTTTTTCGCATTTTGCACAATATGAGATTCATCCACTAAATGCTTAAGACCTTTGAGGAGATGCATCATCTTTTGAAAAGCTTGAAAAAGCTCAGGGCTTGCTTCCACAGTCCCTTGTGTCATATCATAAAGAAGTTCAATAAAAGAGAGCTCTACGCTTTGCATATCTTCTGCGGTAGTACTTAACTGCCGCCTCTCTTTTACCGCTCGATAAAGTATACGGTTCATTCCTTGAATGGTCTCTACATCCCGAGGAACTTCGCGGTCAAAAGAAAAAGCTTCGGCTTTTTGCATAAAGTTTTGCGCTACTTGCCTTTGAATGTCATCGCGATTAGTAGGAAATAGAGGTTTAGGCCAAATATTAATGGCGCCGTGTACTAATTGACAAAGGTGCTGTAAAAGAGGAAACTGCACCTTAGATTTGCCACTTCCCGTGCCCTGTTTTGTTACAATTTCTGCTTGATAGTCCTCTTTCCATATGTTGGTAAGCGACTCTACTTGCCCTGGACGCAGGAAAAGACCGCTACGGTATTCAAATACTAAAAAGGCGCGTACGCATTCTTTGCTGCTGGTTAAATCGTAGTGTCTTTGATGCGCGGCACCTGGAGAAGCATGCGCTAACAAATGCGCTATTTTAGCATCGATACTTGCTATTTCTGCGTTAGTTAAAAAAGGATTTTGTTGTTTGTAGGTTTCAAGGTCTCCTTGCAAAAAAAGAGTTAAAGCCTCTTCCTTACTCACTTTTTTGATCTTGCCACCTAATTTTTTAAGTAGCATTAGTTGATCTTTAGGCGCTTTATTCAGCTCTTTTAAAATCTCCTCCCAGCTAATCTCTTTTGCCTTTTCAAATAAGTTTATAGGCAAAGGTAAACACTGCTCGAGGATAAGAGAGGGGCGAGTAGGTAGTTCCAGCGCTAGCATTTCTTGTAAGCTTTTAGGGAGCGAGGAAGCAGCAAAGTCATAATTTGTAGTTTGTTTTGTAGCAGATTGAAATAGATGATAAAGAGAGAAAAAAGTATAAGCTGGCAGACGCATGAGATAGCTTAGTCCATTGAATGCAGCGTTTGCAACACCTTCCCCCTTTTGTACTGCTCTGGGAAAAATTAATAGAGGAAAAAGATAAGGAAAAGCCAGTAAACATTTGAGAAGAGAATAGCGAAAGGGATCTTGCGTTGCTGGATCTGTTAATAAAAGCTTGGTCCGTAACATTTTTCTTTGTTGTTTATTACCATAGCGAGCAACTTGATAGACTTCTGCAAAATGATCATCGGAAGTTAAATCGATCTGATCCAAAGAGCCAGCTGATAGGGAAGAGTTCTTAGAGAGGTTGGAAAAATCAAAAATTTGTCTGGACTCAAGTAAGATAGCAGCATAAGTCAAAGGAGGGAGCGGAGCTGGTAGTGAGCTTACTCGATTTTTTTTACCATTTAAAAATAGGCCCTTACTAATGCTTTGCGGAGTCTTTTCTTTTATTAAACGCAATACCTCTTTCTCTTCTTCTTGGCTCAACGGCGCTAAATGAATAGAACCTATTTGTTGCAAATAAGAAGTGTAGAGTTCACTCGTTATTAATTTGTATAGCTCTTTCCAAGGGGTATGTTGATAGAAAAGCAAATTTTTAGAGAGCTGTAAAGCAAAACGTAGTTTTAAAAGGATCGCATCGGGATGATCATCTGCCGCATCTAATAATTTACTTAAAATCGCAACGCTATGATCGTCCATTCCTTTTATAAAATTAAGCTGATTTAAATAATAAGCGGCTTGCGAGTAGCGTTTTTTCAAAAAGAGCTGCTCAATTAAAACCAACTGCTCTTTTGCTGATTCTGCTCTTAGGCGAACCTCGGTATCCACCACTACATCAAACGCGCAATAACCCCAAGAAGTTTGCTTATTCGGCGTGACTACTGGATCTAAACTGTGATCTAACGCAGCCATGTCTCCTATGCGAAGAAGTACCTTTTGCTCATGGTTGGCATTTTCTAATACAATTACGTGATCAACTCCCAGCCTTTGTTTCCAGGTAGTTGCATCTGTTAGAAAAAATCCTCTATGAGAAGAAGAGTACCATTTTTCGTTTTGTAGATGGAATGCAAGTTGCTTTGCAATGTACAAGGTGTCAACTGATTGCAAGGAATGGCTATTTTGCCACGCTACAATAGACTGTAAGTCAGCAAAAGAGCCAAAAGGAGAGTAGGCTAAATGAGTAAGTTTTTTTGTTCCTTGTAAACTATCAGAGAAATAACCAGTTAAAATATTACCGTTTTTGTCTTTTTTCAAAAGATAAAATAAAGAGGTACCCTCTTTATTTTGTACTAAATAGTGAGGCGTTTTTGCCTCTACTGCGCTCCATAATGTTTTTGGTCCATTGATACCGCTATTATTTTGTTTTAACTCATACTTGATGCCACCTATTTCACAAAATACCTTGGGATAACTTCCTTTCAAATCAACCAAATAACTTTTTTTTGCTGTACTGATTTCAAAGCAATGACCATTTATACGTTTAGTGGTGTACTGATTTTTATTTAATTGCAACTCCTCTAACTGCTCTAGTTCGTCTTGGATTGCTTGAGGCAGATGTGGGCATAAATATTGACTTCGATAAGTTGCAACGCGGTTTCTTAAATCAAGCGTGTAATCACCACAAGCTGCGCTGCTATTTTGCAGGTTCACCTGCCATTTTTGATCTTGGGTATCTATTCCACTTACGTGAAGAAAAACTTGGTGCATGATCTCATGCTTGAAGGGATGGTTTTCTTCCCAAAAAGAAAATAGTTTTTTATTGCAATAAAAATTTTCTAAACGAAAGATCTCAAATAGCAATGCGTTTACATGCGTAGATAATTCGTTGCTATTTTCTTTCGTTTTGGCAAAGCAAATTTCTTTAAGATGCCATAAAATTTGCTTTTTATCTGTATAGGTATCTACCGTGAGTAATAAATCCTGTAAATATTGATCATACGGAATTAGTAAGGGATTTAACTGTGGCAAAAAAGCAGCATATTTATGCGGTACTTTTTGCATAGCATATTCAATTTGAGATTTTAATAATGACCCCAGAGCAGTATAGGCAAGATAGTCGCGAAAGTGCTCTTTATCCCACTTTTCCTCTTTTTTTTGGTAAAGTTTCATTTGGGTTTGAACCATTTGCATCAATTCAATCGCAAGGCGTGGTTCTTGCAATAAAGAACGTAGTAAAATAGGACCTTGAAAAAAATGATCTATTAAATTTGGCAATACGCTTTCATGTACTTTTCCATATAAATAGGAATATTTTTGATAAGTTAAAGGAGTGCGATTGATGAAAGCAATCGTCCGTGCAATACGGTCATAAGAGCTAAAAGACAAAAATCCTTTAGGGGACTCTTGGTAATTAGCAATATTTTGGTTTTGAGAGTGAAAAATACGTTCTTTATGCGATTCATACTTACTGGATAAATATTTTTTGTCATTATATTCATTTTTATAAGAACGCCCTGCATATTGTAGGAGGTGAAATCCAAAACGACTAAGTATTTTATAAAAAGGAAAAGGAGGAGAAGGTTCAAAATCAAATTTTGCAGATTCATATGCGCTTTTACATAACGCAAAAACAACAGAAGAGGAGTGCTTTTCAGTTGTTAGCAGCTCTACTACTTTTTTAGTGGTGGCATGCTCACTAAATTGTTTTAAAAAGCCAATAGGTTCTTCTTTAGAAAAAGAGGTGAAAATAGAGTGGCTATTAGGGATAACAAAAGCGACATTCTTATCTAGACTTGCTGCGTCATCGCGCGCTGGATCATAATCTTCTAGACCAAAAAAGGAAAGTAATTCTAGTACTCTTTCTTGAATTTGTACATGAGTAAATGTCCAATCCTTGGAAAAGGCAAATTGGGCAAATTGAGTCCTGGAAAAAAGCGCCTTATAGCCTTTCATTTTTTGTTTTAATAAGGGATGGCGATACACTAATTTTGTGACAATGGCCTGGCAATAAAAATGTCCCACGCCACTTTTGCTCAGTAGACAACAAGAAAGCGCTTTTATCCAATTCTCTAACTGAGCCTCCTCAATCTTCTCCCAGAAAGTATCTTGTAGATTAGGAAAATCTAGGAGACTTTTACTTAGATTAGGAAAATCTAGGAGACTTTTACTTTCTAGCCATTCTTTAATTTTTGGCAGAGAAGTCTCTTGCAAAATTTCTTCCTGCGTTGGTATTGGCTTTACTGGCCTGTTCGCTAATGGATCACCATTTTTAATGAATGAATTTTTATTTTCTGATGAAGTTTCAAAAAAATCAGGAAACTCTTTTGCAAATGCTGTATCAAAATCTATTTCTTTTGTTTCTTCTATAAAAGAGGGGCCCTGCTCAATGAGTTGCTGGTGCTCCTTAGCAATGGCTTTATGCTTAATAGATTTTAATTTAGCGGCAAAAGCGCTAAGCTCTTGCGCTAGTTTTTTAGTAGCTAAAGGCTGTGGGACACTCCACTTTTTCCAACTCTTTTCTAAACTCTTGGCCTGTTGTCTAATGCTTTGTTGAATGCGTTTGAGTTGACTGCGAATGGGATTATTTTCAAAATCTGTGATTGCTTCTTTTAATAACTGTTGACGATAAGCAATTTTGATCTGTTTATAAATTTTTTCATCGGCGCGTAATTGATAACGCAATACGCCAAATAAAGTCTTCACTAGCTTATCCGCTGCGCTATTAAAATTTTTAGGACTTTCAAAAGTGGTTTTGGATTTATCTAAAACCCCGCCTAAATAAGGCAAAAAAAGTTGATACCAATTGTGTTCCTCTTCTTCTAAACAAACAGTTTGCAGAAAGTTTTCTAAAAAATTCAGATCACATAAGCGGTTGGCGGCAATATTTCGATAAACCAAAGTAGATTGGATTTTTTGTTCCCCATTTACAAGAATAGAAGGATGGTGAGAGGTGTAGCTACAGTTAATTGTTGTGATTTGATAGCGCTTATTTGAGGTGCGCTTGATGCCAATAGCAATATTTCCCTGTACTGCGGGCAGCCAAATTTCTTCTCCATTTTTTAATTTTGCTAAACTTTTATTCAGCTGCTGAGCAGCAACTTCGATAGTGTCTTTCTGTAAATACTCTTTCCAATCAATCATTGACTGTAAAGAAGATAGGTCAATAGAAGCATTTAATGTTTGATTCACTTTTGCAATTCTTTGCAAACACGCCACTTCTGCTGTTACATGTTCTTCTACTGGCGATTCTGTTTCTGGCAAATTTTTTAAAACTTCGCTATGCAATTTTGTGAAAGGACTATTTTGATTACTAAGATACAAATTATTAAAAGAAGATAAATTCATATAGCCTTATTTGATTATTTTATTTTTTAAATAAACAATAATTTTATACCAAAAAAAAATATAAAATCAATATTAATAAAAAAAATTATATTTTTTTGTTAAGAATAATTAATTAAAATTTTTATAGAATTACAAAGTAAGAAATTGCAGAGGGAAAAAAGGCAGGAGCATCTGTCTGCAAATTGCTAAATGATTCATGACAATGGATAAAGTATGAAAATTTGGGCGAAATAAAATTGATTTGTCTAAAGTAAGTCATCTTGTTTTTTAAAAAATTGTCGATTGCGACTTAAATGGAGCTAGCGCTTATTTTCCTATGGATCTTCTTGGTAAAATACCAAATTCTTTTTGAGTTAAATTCTTTATCAATCAATGGATTGCAAATAGTTATTCCATTTTTAATTTTTTAAAAAATAAAATTGAAAAATTGTACTCTACAACATTGCTAATCCCTCAAATCGCTCTTCCTCTTTTTTTATTTAAAAAAGATCTTATTTAAAAGACTATTAAATATTAATTAATTAAATATATTTGTTACATATAATACTATTTAATAAATTTTTTATTTAAAAAAAAGGAGATAAAATGTGTATTAGTTTATTTTTTTGTCCGCTTAATAAAACTAACTCGATAGCTATTTGTAGCGAGCATAGTCCAAAAGATCTTTCATTAATAGATACACAAATTGAAAACAGTCAAAATAGTATGAAAAATAGTGAGAATAAACTTTCTACAGTAAACAAATCCCGCAATATTGCTTGGAAAATTTTTAAAGCCATAGCTGCTATTAGCGCTATTGTTTTAGTAAGTTGTCTAGCTCTTCCAGCAGCTGGTTTAATCACTCTTTCCACAGCAGTCATCGCTCTTCAAGTTACTCTATGTGTAAATATTTTTGGAGGCTTTGTACCAGAATGGTTTTTAAATACAAAAAAAGACCTATTAGAGTGTAGTATCGCTGACAATAACAAAAAAGTAGAGCTACTACAGAACCTTAAAAAGGAACTAAATAATCCATTAAGTCCCTTTAAAAAAGAGCTTTTAGGTGATGAGGAAATTAAAAGTTTTAAAGTAACGACTTTAATAACAAAATATAAAGAGTATACAAAGAATAGAAATAATAACGACGTTACATAATATTGTAGTAGAGCAAAGCTTTTATTTAAAAAGAGCAAGCATCGCTATTTTAATGAGTAAAAATATCATACAAAACGGTTTTCTTTATCGCGCTTAGAAAGGTAATTACTTTTTAAGTGATTTATGGAAGGCCGTTTTAACAATAAGTATCTTTTAAAAAAAGTAAAATAAGTTTGCGATAAAAAGAATGGATTTCACTAAAAAAAAAGAGAAAAACAGCTAGAGTATTCTCTATTCTACAACTAGCGCGTATCATTTCTGTATAGATACAGTTTTTAAGGTGAAATCTCTGGCCAAGGTTCTATTTTCATTAGCTGGCAAAGCAGAGCAAAAAGCCACTGCTGATCTTGGCAAGCAAGAATTTCGCGGCAACTATGCATGGAGAGCTGCGCACAGCCAATATCGACAGTTTGCATTCCCGTAGCGCTAGCGTGAATAGGGCCGATTGTACTACCAGAAGGAATATCATTTCGACTAACAAACTTTTGGATAGGAACTTGAGCTTTTTGCGCCGCTTCATAAATAGGTAAAGCAGAGCAGAGATTAGTCGCATATCTTTGTGAGGCGCTATATTTGATTACTACCCCTTCTCCTAATAGCGGACGATGTTGAAGATCATGTTTTTCAAGGTAATTGGGATGCAAAGCATGAGCAAGATCAACAGAGATGCAAGTAGAGCGAGGAAAGACGCAGGACCTCTCTTCTTCCTCCATTTTCAGCCCATTTGCAATGCGCTTAAAGGTTTCTTCAAAAAAAGGAGAGGCTGCGCCCTGAGGAGTGTTGGAGCCGATCTCTTCGTGATCCCAAAAAAGAGCCATTTTTAAATCGTTTTGCAGAGGCTCTTTTTGCTTTAAAAGAGCGCATAAAATAGCATGCACACTCGCCAAACTATCAATGCGATAAGAGGCAAGGAGCTCTTTTTTATAGCCAATAAAACTGGCCTTTTCCATCGGAACTAAAAAAAGCTCAAAGTCGATCAATTGCGAAAAATCAGTCACTTTTTCTTTTATAAGAGTTTTTAGATAGGTCGCATGAGAGCTAAAAACTTTTTGCAGCGAAGCTAAGCTATTGAGATGGTTTTGTTTGTTGAGTTGCAGCCCCTTTTCGTTTATTTCTCTATCTAGATGAATAGCGAGTTGTGGAATGATCATGGGATGATTGTCTAGCTGCAATAATTGCTGACAAATTTTGTGATCGAAGTTTTTATAAATCACTTTTCCGGCTAACTTTAAATCGCGATTCAACCAAGAGGAGAGCAGGGGAGATCCATATGTCTCTACTCCCATGCTGATCATAGGATCATTGTAAATTTCTGGTGAGGGCTTGAGCTTCAAAGCGGGACTATCGGTATGAGAGGCAAAAAGCCGTACTCGTTTCATAGCGCAAGTAGGTGTGATGAAAATTGCAATGGAAGAGTCATGATGGACGACAAAATAACCTTTCCCAGGTTCAATGGACCAGCGCTCTTTGCTAGACAGCTCTTTAAATTGATATTTTTTTAATAGAGCAACGATTGACTCTACAGCATGCCAAGAGGTGGGGCTACTGTCTAAAAACTCTTTAAAAAGATCAAGTGAATAATCTAAACGATGCATAAAAATCAAAAATTAAAAAAAATAGAAACAAAAAAAGCCGGGAAAAAGCTATTAAGCTTTTTTCCCAGCTTTTCATCGATTAAATCATCGATAAAGTTAAATTAGAATTGTTTTCCTAACTCAACATTAATAGCATATGAGTTCCAGTTAGCTTTGCGCTTGCCTTTTAGACCGCTGTCGATGCTGCTGTCATCAGAGCTTGCATCAGCAAACCATCTTTGGTTCTTGCTTCCTGTAAAGTCAGAGTACTTGAAGTAAAGACCAACTGTCCATTGATCGTTGATTTCTTTATCTGCACCAACATTTACAACCCAGCCGTCCATGTTTGAATGAGTGCTGAATCTGTCATTGATGCTGTTATCAACACTTCTTCTTGTCTTAAGACGTCCAAAGTGGTACTCCACTGCACCAAAGAAGTTCCAAGAGTCATTACATGCACGGTAGTTCATGTCAACTCCTACAAAAGGACCGTACCAACGTGTTAGAAGAGAACGTTTGCAGCAGCTTGTTTCAGCAGAGCTGCAATTGTCTGGATTGAAAGCAAAGTTGTCGTAACCGCAAAATGTTTGAGAGTTAAAAGCATAACCGACAACTGGAGCTACTACTGTTGTGTAATCACAGAAATAGAAAGGATAGCCTACTGCTGCGTTAATGTCGTAAACATATCTGTCATCGATTAAGTTTTTATGTTTTTGCTCGTCTACTCTTTCAAAGCCGTTGCTGTAGTCGTCGAAAACTCTTTGACGTAAAGAAGCTTTTCTTTCTACTTCGCCATCTAAAACCCAACCAAATGTAGCTTCTGCACGGCCATAAAAATTGCAGCCAAGAGTTGTCTTAGCATTGACGCCAATTTGGAAAATATCTACATTCTTAAACTCTGCTTTTTCTTTAAACAGCGGGTTGCGGCGAGGCACTTTATTGTCAAATGATAGCATGTCATTGCGATAGCCGATAAGTCCATTTACATCGCCCATAGCAGCAGTTAAGCAGGATGTAGTTCCTACTAAACATGTCATTAAGAAGGTAATCCACTTTTGCATATTTTTTCCTTTCAACGTTGAAGTTTGTCTTTAATTTAAACACTTTATTTTAAGTTTCCCTAAGAAAAATCAGTGATTTTCTTTTATAGTGACTCTTTTATTTGCTTGGCTTTAAGTGCTTCATTGTCTCTTTGCCGGTTTTAGTAGACTCACTTCTTATCTACCACTGGTTTTTTTGCGTTTAGGGCTGCAAACCTTTTGTCCGACCTTTAAGCTTAGCGCAAAGCAGTCAAGCAAGAGTAGGAAACTAAATCTTGCGTAATTCGTGGTTAATATCAACCATCTTTTTATTATCTGTCAAAGGTTTTTTTCCTGTAAAAATCGAGTTGGCGCAAGTGTTTAATATTAAACAACTTAAAACAATATACAAATTTATTGAAATGAGGCGTGAAATAGATCTCAAAAGCTTGAGAAGGGATAAATATCAAAAAAAGAAAGTTTTGATGGAGGTAAACTGGATTGAAAGAGTAGGAAAATAAACTAATAACAACCCCACTTAAAAACAGGTTTAAGAGGGGCGAGAATTTAAAGCTAAATTTAGTTAGCAAATGCGCTCTAAACCATCTAAATAGGGCCTAAGTACCTCAGGGATTACTATGGAGCCATCTTCTTGTTGATTGTTTTCTAATAAAGCTACCATGAGGCGAGAGGTCGCCAGTCCCGATCCGTTGAGTGTATGTACAAACTCAAGTTTGCCTTCACTATCCTTATAGCGAATCATTGACCTTCTGGCTTGATAATCTGTACAGTTTGAAATGGAAGAGACTTCATAGTAGCGGTTTTGTCCGGGAAGCCAAACCTCAATATCTACTGTTTTAGCTGCTCCAAAAGAGATATCTCCTGTTACAAGCTGCATATTACGATAGTGGAGGTTAAGCCCTTGTAGTACTTTTTCGGCGCTCTCTACCATCATGTCAAATATTTGTTCGCTTTCCTGTGGTTTGGTAAAGCAAAACATCTCTATTTTATTAAACTGATGCATGCGGATAAGTCCACGCTCTTGTGCTCCTGCCGCTCCTGCCTCTCTGCGAAAGCAAGGAGTGTAGGCAGTATATTTTAGCGGAAGCTCTTCTAAAGGGATTATTTCATTTGCGTAGATACCGTTAAGCGGGATTTCTGCAGTAGGGATCAAATAGAGATGGTAATCATCATCTTTAATCTTAAAAAGCTGATTTTCAAATTTAGGCAGCTGCCCTGAACCATACATAGTCTCTTGGCGCACTAAAAGCGGCATCATCCATTGAGTAAAACCGTTTTTAACTTGAGAGGCGATCATATATTGAATTAATGCCCACTCCAAACGGGCGCCTAGGTTGCGATAAACAGGCCAGCCGCTTCCTGAAAGCTTTGCGCCGCGCTTAAAGTCAAAAAGCTGCAGTTTTTCATTCAGCTCCACATGATTTTTAAATGGAAAATGAAAAGTGGGCGGAGAGTTAAATGTTTTTATTAATACGTTATCTTTAGGGTCTTGTGACACCTTAATGTCGCTCATAGGTAAATTTGGCAGGGTGGAAAGCTCTTCTTGGAAAGTTTCTTCTAAGGGCTTAAGTTTTTGCTCGATCACTTCAATCTGCTGGCTTAGCTCGTAACTATCTGAAAAAAGCTGCTCTGTTTTTTCGCCTTTGCGTTTCAGCTCTCCTATTTTTTGAGAAAACTCATTTTTTTTTGCCTTTAGCTGTTCTACTTCTGTTTTATATTCGCGAATCTGTTGATCAAGCTGACAAAGAGAAGAGAGGTCAATCGATGGATCTTTTGTTTTTAGCCTAGCTTCAACTTCAGCACGATTTTTTCGAATTTGACGGATATCAAGCATAAAAATCCTTTAAAGGTAGAGGTAAAGAGAAGATTTCACGATTGAAATTATATAGCAGCACCAGTTAATTTTGGATACTTTTTATCTTTATCCTTAATAATTTTAGCTCTTTTTGCTTAGGTGGTTTTTTTATGTATTTAAAAAAGTTGATGATTACAGGTTTTAAATCTTTTGCAGAAAAAACCACTTTAAATTTTGGACCGGGAATGACTGCAATTGTGGGTCCAAATGGTTGTGGAAAATCAAATGTTGCTGATGCATTTCGCTGGGTATTAGGTGAGCAATCGGCCAAGTCGCTAAGGGGGCAAAAAATGGCTGATGTGATTTTTGCAGGAGCTGCCAAACGCAAAAGTTTAAATTTTGCAGAGGTTTCTTTAACGTTTAGCAATGAAAAAGGTGTTTTGCCCATTGCATATGAGGAAGTAACAATTACGCGGCGGCTTTATCGCAGTGGCGAGTGCGATTATTTTTTAAACTCTAGCCCTGTGCGTTTAAAAGAAATTCACTCTTTGCTTTTGGACTCTGGCGTAGGAAAAAATGCTTTTTCTATTTTTGAGCAAGGAAAAATTGATCAGGTGATCAATCAATCTCCGGTGGAGCGTCGCTTGATTTTTGAAGAGGCTGCTGGAATTGTGCGATTTTTAACGCGCCGGCAAGAAGCGCTAAAAAGGGTAGAGCAAGCACAGGCAAATTTAGCGCGCGTACAAGATATCTATCTGGAAGTAAAGCAAGCGCTGCATTTATTAGAAGAACAAGCGCGGCAGGCAAAACTTTTTCAAGAGGACCAACAAAATTTGCAGCAAGTAGAAAAAATAATTTTTGTCATGCAATGCCAAACAGGAGAGAAAAAGAAGTATCAGCTGCAACAGAGCGTTCATCAGCACAAAAGTAGTTTAGAGAAACTAGCTAAAGAAGCAAACGAATGTTTGCAAGAAGAAAAAGCATTGCAACAACAGCTTAAAGAAAGCGAAGAGGCGTTGCAAAGTCAAAAAAATGAATATTTTCAATTAAAAAACTTGAGCGAGCTAAAACAAAGTGAGCGGCAACACTGTGTAAAAAGATCTTTTGAACTAAAAGGCCTTTTAAATAAAAGAAAAACTGAGCAGCAAGAAGTAACAATAGCAAAAAAAGAGCGTCTTGATCTTATAAACTCTCTTGTCGGTCAAATACAAGGTTTAGAGGTAAAAGTGCAAGACCTTAGCACTAGCTACGCAGATCAAGAACAAAAAATGCAACAAGAGAGACAAAAAAGGGAAAATCTGCAGCAAGAGGCTACCCAAAAGCAGCAAGAATTTGTAAAAAAAATGCAGCAAGAAGCAGATAGCACAAAAAAATTGCAGCAGTTAGAATTTTCCTATGCTAACTATTGCCAAAAACAAGAGAGGTTAACAAAAAATTTAAGTCAGTTAAATAAAAAACTATTGGAGTTAGAAGGCGAATCTACATTAAAGCAAAGCGAGCTAAAGCAACTTTCTACTTTGATCGACTCTCTTAAAGACCGCTTTGGCCAAGTGAACCATTTTTTGAATCAACTTGAAGAAGACATTGAGCTAAAAAGAAAAGAGCTAGAGGAACTGCGAAAAGAAAATGCTAAAACGCTCGCTCGCCAGCAAGTACTTGCTAAAATGCAACAAGAGTTTGAAGGGTTTACCTTAGGTAGTAAAAAATTGCTACAAGCTTCTTTAGACCCTAAAGGTAAGATTTTTAAGAAAATAGAACCCTTTTACAAGTTTTTTCATCCCTTGCCGGAGCATACCGCAGCGCTTGCTTTAATTTTACAAAACTATTCGCATACTTTAGTTGTAGAAACAGTGGCTGATTTAAAAGAAGTAATAGCTTTTTCCAAAGAAGAGTCCATTGAAGATTTCTCTTTGGCATGTATCGAACTTTTACAAATGAAAAAAGTAGAGTCGAAAGACCTCTGCTTTTTTATGGAAAAAGAGCAGCAAAACATTTTAAGTGACTATTTTTTAACGGAAGTGAAAGTATGGCCAACTTTAATGGCCGCACTAGAGTCTTTGCCTGTCTATAACGGTTTAATAGTAGAAAAAGGTTACTTTGATCTGCAAGGAGTTTATTTTAGCGCGGCCCAAAACCAACAGCATCTTTTTCAACGCGAATCAGAGCTAAAGCAGCTATCGAAAAAAAGTGCTAAACAGCAAATCTCTTTGCAATCTCTTCAACAGTCTCTTAGCTTATTGCAGCAAAAAAAAGCACATATAAAAAATGAGCGCATAGAAATAGACAGTCAGCTGCGACGAGAAGAGATGAAATTAGTAGAAGTAAACTTTACTCTACAGCGCTCTTTAAATGAGTTAAGTAAGGCAAAAAAAGAGCAGGCCTATTTGCAGCAACAAGCTTTAGAGCTAAAAGCACTACTGCAAAATAGCGAAGAGAGCGCTACTCAAGAGCGACAAACACATCAAAATAAACTTTTGCAACTAGAGCAAGTAAAAATAGATTTAAAAAAAGTAGAGGCGAACCTTAACGAAAGAGAAACTATTTTTACAAGTTTTCAGCAAGAAGAAAAAGAGAAGAGACTACAGCTAGAAAAGGTAAAAGAGCAGTATCTGCAAGCAAAGCATGAAAAGCAATTATTAGAAGAGAAAAACAGGGATGCAGAGCAAAAAATGGCTTTTCTTTTTAACGAGCAGCAGCAGCTAGCAAAAGAGGAGGGGGAGCTTTTGCAGCAAGCGCAAAAGCAACAGTTCGAGATAGAACAAATTGGCGAAAAAGAAAAATCTTTAAAACTTAAAGAAGAGGCGCTGGCTCATGCAAAAGATCAGTTTCAGACTTACTTGCAAGAAAAGCAAAAGCAAAAGTTTTTCTTGCAAAACGCTTTAAGAGAAAAGGAAATCTCTTTAGCGCAAATAGAAGCAAAATTAGAAATGGAGCAACAAACTTTGCAAAAACTGCAGTTAGAAGCAGTCGAGCGCTACGGCACTTCTTTAAAGGCGTTAAAAGCAGAAACTGAAGGGCATCACCAAGTTTTAGAGCAACTAGAAAAGCAAAGGCGCCAGCTGAAACAAAAGTTAAATGAGGCTGGTAGCGTTAATTTAGCTGCAATGGAAGAGGTAGAAAAAAAACGCTTAAGAGAGGAGTTTTTAAACGCGCAAATTAGCGATCTGGTGCAAACAAAAGAAGAGCTTTTGCAGATGATTGAGCAATTAAGTCAAGAAAGTTTAAAGCTGTTTCAAGAGACTTTTAGCTTGGTTCGGCAAAATTTTCGTAAAAATTTTGCCATTTTATTTCAGGGAGGCGAGGCAGATTTGCAGTTGATAGAGGCTAGCTCAAACCCATTAGCAGCAGGCGTGGAAATCATTGCGCAGCCCCCGGGCAAACAGATGCGCTCGATCACTTTACTTTCAGGGGGAGAGAAATGTCTCACATCCCTGGCGCTTTTATTTGCTATTTTTGAAGTAAAAGCTTCTCCTTTTTGTATTTTAGATGAAATAGACGCGCCCTTAGATGATACTAATATTGACCGTTTTGTCAAAATGGTGCGCCATTTTGCCCAGCAAAGCCAATTTCTCATCATTACCCATAATAAACGGACGATGGCAGAAAGTGACAAGATATTTGGCGTATCAATGGAAGAAAAAGGAGTGTCCAAACTTTTTTCTCTGCACTTTTCTCATGAAAAAAAATGCGAAGTGGGCCTAGCTTAAACTTTAAATGGAGAACAAATAAATTTATTTACCTTTTTTGTTTTTTGTATTAAGCTTTTTTAAAACAAAATTTATAATTTCTAATTTTGATTTTTATTCTATCTTAATAAAGATGAACTATACGTTTAGGAAAAAATCAACCTTAATAAGGAGTTTGTATGTCTTCCATTTCTCAATTATCAAAAAGTATTTCTAATTTTTCTTCTAGTTTTGTACAAAACATTGGCAATGACTTTAAAGCAATCAACGCAGGTATTAAATCTTCTCGTTCAGACACAGAAACACGCAAAAAGGCTAATTCAGCAGCTTTAAGAGTATTCACAAGGGTTGCAGTGGTTGCCGGCGTAGTCGCTGCGTTTTGGGCCTTGACACCTTTAATGGCATCACTGGCAATTGCAACTGCTGTTTCTACGTTTGTTTTAGGACATGATTTCTTTGTTATGTCAAAAGCAGTAAACAGAATTATAGAAGAAAAACAGCCTGAAGGAAATTTTTTAAATTGGCCACAAGAACTTCAGGATGAAGCAAGTAAAGATTCATACATTTATAAAGCAAACGAGTATGTTAAATGTAGTCTTGTTAAGATATTAAAATTGGACGAAGTAACCAAAAAATAGTAGCAAATAATAAGACAAGTTAGTATGTAAAATTTAATTAAGACTTAAATTTGTAAAGTTTTTTAAGGTGGTAGTATGGACTGGAAAAATTTCAATGGGCTGTTAGCACAGTCTACATGGTTAGTTCCTCAAAATCTAACTACCACCTTGATTAGCGATTTTAAATTTCTTCAAGAAAAATCTTGGGACTTAAAACAAGAAAAAGTCAAACAAGCAGCTTTAAGAGTTTTTTATACTCTAGGAATGGTCTTGGCAGGGGCTACAATAGCTATAGCGACTGCTGGCCTTATTTGGAGCTCTGCGAAGGTAATTGTGCAAATTACAATTGCTGCCAGCTGTTATCTTGCTTGTCGCCTTTTATTTGAAGCTACTTTCCGTTCTTAAAAATCAAAAACTACCAGGCTGAAAATTAGAAAGATCAGGCGTAACAACCATTTCAGGATGGATCTTTGCTCTGAGTACTTGTTGAATATAGGAAAGAGTAGTGCCTGTAGCGGAAAAACAGGAGGTGCAAGCGCCTTGATAAATAATAATAAGCTCTAAAGATTCCTTTAAATCAACCACTTTAACTCCGCCTGCATCTAATTCAATATAAGGGCGAATCTCACTTGTTAAAAGTTCTTCAATCAAGTAAAGCTGCTGGGATTTATCCAGCTGCATCCAGCCAGGATAGCCATCTTTTAAAACTTCGCCAATTTCTAAAGGCGCCGGAGGAGCGGCATAGTGAGTAGGCAAAGCAATATCCATGCATTGCTCAGCTGCTCGATCTAAGGCATCTACTACCAAATTTAAATGAAAAGAGGTTTCCGGAGGAAAAGCAGCTTGACTTGAGCGATCGCGCAGCTCCTTATCAAGCAGGTCTGCACCTATTCGGCGCGCTTGATCATAATTTTTTCCTATGACTAGTTCACAAGCAACTTCGGCAGCTGCGATCAAAGCTGACTGTCCATATACTTGAAATTTAGCATCGACGATGATACCGTCATCCACATCTACTAGCCAGTAGAGCCAGACCAAATTGCCTTCTTTATAACCTCCCTCTTTGCCTATGGCTAGCCGCATAGCGCGAGCTTCTGACTCTTCTTTGGTAAAAAAACCAGCTGAGCGGGGCTTTTCAATCTTTGCTATCATTTTTTTGCTGTAGCGACTCCAAGGAAATAATGGGAGAAGGGCTTTTAGACTCATAAGTGACTTCTTTCAAAAATTTAAGGAGTTGATTAAAGGTAAAGCTTTTCTGAGCATTTTGCAAGAGTTTGAGCTGCCTCGAAAGTTGCTTGAACAGCAAGATCTATCTCTTCTTCCGTGGTATAACGCGAGAGACTAAAAGAGAGGCTACTATGAGCGCGCTTTTCTTCTATTCCGCTACAGAGAAGAAGAAGAGGTAATTGCTGGAAATTTCCACCTCCTATAGTAGCGCATATCTTTTTGCGATTGAGTAAAAAAAGAAGTGCTTCGTTCATGATTTTGGGAAAAATAATCGTAGTACAGTGCGGAAGTCGCGGTTGGTTTTTATAGCAAACTTCTATGGGAAAAATCTTGGCCAGTTCTGTTTCTAATTTGTTGCGCAGCCTGGCCGTTTCTGTGCCAATAAGATCGAGCTGATCAGTTGCTTCTATTGCAGCAGAGGCAAGTCCTACTAGACCTGGTAGATTAAGCTGTCCCGCGCGTTGGTTTCCCTGTTCTGACCCGCCTACAAGGAGAGGAGTACAAACAATGCCTTGACGGATGTAAAGGCCGCCCGTTCCCACTGGGCCATGCAGCTGGCTACCGTTAAAAGTGAGATAATCAATAGGAATTTCTTGTAAATCAACTGGTAGTTTTCCTAAAACATGGGTAGCATCTACATGTAGCTGAATGCCACGTTCTTGACAAAAGCTGGCAATTTCTGCGATTGGTTGTATAGAGCCTGTTAGACCATTTCCCCAAGAAAGAGAGACCAAAGCAGTGCGCGCAGAGATACTTTCAGATAGAGCTTCTATAGTGACGATACCTGCAGAATTTACCTCGACAGATGTATGTAAGCAGCCCAATTTTTCTAGTTGAGTAATGGCTAAAATAGAAGCTGCTTCATCGGTAGCAGCCGTAACAAAATGATTTTTTCCAGTAGCAAGCGAAATATTGCGATAAACAGAATGAATCACATGATTGATCGCTTCGGTTCCTGATGAAGTCAAAGTGAAATGGTCTTGTGTATCAGCTCCAATCAACCGGTAAAGTTGACTGTAGGCCTCTTCCATAAAGGGAATAAGCTCTTGGCCTTTAAAGTGCGGAGAAAGAGAAGAACCCCAGAAGTTTTTAAAAAAAGGAACCATTTTTTTAATGGTTTCCTCAGAAGGAAAACTGGCTGTGCTATGATCGAAATAGAGAAAGGGCACTGTCATAAAATCAACATCGTTTAAACTTGTTACTTTGGTAAGAATAGTAAATAGGATCGCCTGTTTTTAGTTCTAGTTTTACTACCTCTGTTTCACTTAAACCATCTAACTCCATGATAATAGAGCGCAAAGAGTTTCCATGAGCGGCAATAAAGATGTTTTTTCCTTGCGTTATCAAAGGGGTAATGGTCTGCTCAAAATAAGGCAATGTACGAGCAGCTGTCATTTTCAAACTTTCTCCTTCTGGGGGAGCAATATCATAGCTGCGTCTCCATTGCTGGATTTGCTCTTTGCCAAAGATAGAAGCAGCCTCGGCTTTATTCATTCCTTGTAGCTCGCCATACATTCTTTCATTTAATTGCCAAGCCGTTGTTACAGGGATGACTTCAGAAAGTCTACCATGGTGATGAATTTTTGGCCAGGAGCGATGATTTGCTTGCTGCTCTGTCATCATTACCGGAACTTTTTTGGAGTGGTGGTGTGTCATGGCAAGCATGGCGGTCATTTGAGCACGAATTAAGGTAGAGGTGAAAATATGATCAATGGGCTCATTTGCAATTTTTTTTCCTCCTGCTAGCGCCTCCTTTATCCCTTGGCTAGAAAGAGGCACATCTACCCAGCCTGTAAAAAGATTGAGTAAATTCCACATGGATTGACCATGGCGCATTAAAATTAGTTTGGTTGCTTGCTTCATTTGCGCTCCTTTTTAAATTCCAATGGACGTTTAAAGTCATCATAAGAATTTAAAGGATTTTGGAAAAACAGTATTAATTTTTTTATCTTTGCCTTTCCTGTGACTTAAAGTAGAGTCAAAAGGTTCTATCTTAAGCAACAGTGAGTTAGACTAGAAATTTAATAGTAAAGCTAGTAGACTTTTTCTTTAATAATCTAAAAAAAACTTCAAGGAAAAAAGCGCGTGGAAAAAATAAAACAAAGATTAAGCAAAGTCATGGCCGCCGCAGGAGTGGCATCGCGTCGCGCTTGCGAAGAGTTGATTTTTCAAGGAAAAGTGACCGTTAATGGGCAAACTACACTGCTGCCTCAAACCCTAGTAGATGCATCTAGCGATAAAATTACGGTAAACGGCCTTCCCTTAAAAGAAAAAGAGAGTAAAGTTTACTACCTACTAAATAAACCTGCCGGATATGTATGTTCTACCAAAGGAAGCAATCAAACTCGCCTGGTACTTGACCTCTTTGAAGAAGAAGGACATCGCCTTTTTACAGTAGGTCGCTTGGATAAAGAGACGCAAGGGTTGCTAATTGTGACAAATGATGGTCACTTTGCCAATCGCGTGATTCACCCCTCTTCTAATATTCAAAAAGAGTACGTAGTAAAAGTTTCTGCAGAAATTTCTCATGAGCATCTCCTTACTATTTCTCAAGGAACTTTAGTAGAGGGGGCGCTTGTCAAACCCCTTAAAGTAGAAAAAGTGCGTCGCGGCACTTTGAAAATCGTTATTAGTGAAGGGAAAAAGCGAGAAGTACGCTTATTGATGCAAGCAGCAGGGTTAGAGGTAAAAGAGTTAACACGCGTGCGTTTAGGTGGACTGAGGCTTGGTCCTTTGCCTGTCGGAAGCTGGCGCGTTCTATCGGAAAAAGAAAAAGAGGTCATTTTTAATTAATCATGAAGTCAAAAAAAGCTCCTGCCACAGATTTAGAAACTATTATTCCTTTGCTTATTGGCGTTTGGCGCCGATTTACCAAGCTTTCCGGACCGCCTGATCGTTTGCAAACTCGCGAATTTAGAAGCGTCGTAGCCGCAGTAACAAAGCTGCAGAAAGGGTTGGAAAAAGGAGAAGAGTTAGTTGCCCAAGACTACTTTGCTGACTCTGATCTTTTAGGCGGCTATCTTCTTTATCAATGGTTAATTCATTACCAACAAGGACTTTCCTTAATTGGAGAAGTTCCTCATGGGTCGATAAAACGAGTACTGGATATTGGCAGCGGACCAGCTGCTTTTTCTTTTGCAGCAATGCGTCATGGAGCAACAAATGTGACGGCCATTGATAAAAACTTAACCGCATTGCAGCTTGGGGCTGAGGTGTGCGGTCGCTATGGCTATCCGCTTACCATTCGCAGGCAAAATGTCATTAAAGATACTTTACCCGATGGACAATATGACTTGATTATTTTAGGTCACTGTCTGAATGAGCTTTTTCCCGTTAAAGAACCTAACCACCAAACAGCAATGCAGAACTGGATAAAAGGTTTACTGAACAAGCTCTCTTTACAAGGGCAATTACTCATTGTAGATAGCTCGCTACCTGAAATGAATCGCCGTATTTTGCAATTAAGAGACTTTTTAGTAAGCGAAAAAGTGCCTGTGCAAGCGCCTTGTGTTTGGCAAGGTCTTTGTCCTGCCCTACAGGGTAAAACAACTCCTTGCTACGCGCAAAGACCTCTTGATAAACCTTATCATTTAAAAGAGATCCAACGTGCCGCGCAAATCAATGCCAGCTCATTAAAAATGTCTTATCTTTTGCTTAAAAATCCTCATTCTAACTGGCCTGAGTTGCAAGCAGATAAACGCTATTATCGAGTCATTAGCCCTGCTATAGAAACTCATGGCGGTAAACGTTTCTATCTTTGTGGAACAGATGGCAAGAAAAATTTGGGCTCTCATTTAAAAGAGGAAAGTAAAGAGACAAAAGCGTTTCACTATCTAAAAAGAGGAGAGCTTATTTCAATTGAAAATCCTTTAGAAAAAGGAGCTCAATTAGATATTGTACTTGGCACTACTATCCAAATTAAAGCTGCTTTGGGAAAAGCCGTCGATTAATTTTTTATTTACTGTTTTTATCTAAGTAAAATTAGTAAACTTGCTCTATTTTTTACTTTTCTTTACATAAAATTAATGGCGATTTTTTAAAATTAAAGAGAAATAATAGAATGCATTAAGGAATTATGAGAACTTCGTCTGAAAACTCTTCGCAAAGTGCTACAGAAGCGCTTAAAGCCGCCATTCTCAAATTAGAATCGTTTGTCAAGCCCACGGCTAGCTCATTTGAGGTACAAGATGGAAAGCTTTTTGCTTCTAAAGAAGAAAATATTTTTCGCCGCGTTAAAAATCTTGCTCGCTATTTTGTCGCTCCTCTTTTTTCTGAAAAAGCTCAAAATGAAGTGAAAGAAAAACTTAATCTGATCAAAGAAGAGGTCTTAAGGGCGCGCGATATTTTACAAAGCCATCTTCCTTTAATCAAAAGATTAGAAAAAGGAGATCAAAGCCAACAAAAGTTGGCCGGTTCGGCAATAGAGATGATCAAGCGCTATAATGCTGTAGTAGAAAACGATTATTCCTCATGGACCACCCGTTATAATTTTTACAATTTTGAACGCAATCAAATTTTGCTTGATACAGAAATCAAGCAAAAAATCGAGCTTCCCATTACCATTTCACGTAATTTTGAGTCTCATACTCCTTGCGCGCAAATTCAAAAAAGCTTTCAAGACTTAAGTCAAACCTTTTTAAAAAAAATAGTAAAAAGTCACCCCCTTTCTAAATCAACTCTAAAAAAATCGACCCCATTTCTATTTATGGCAGATGTTTTTCGTCTTAAAGCTACGCGGATGGTGCAAGCTCACTTTAAGCATCCGCAATCAGTAGCGGTCATTTTAGAGCTTATCAAACAGGCTCCTATAGAAACTGTGCTAGAAGAAGGAGAGCATTTTTTAATGCGTCAAGTAGTAGAAGAGGCTCCGGGTTTTAAAGTGATTTTAACAGGCTCTTTTAAGCAGCTTATCACTGATTCACGCATAGTGCATCTACCTATTTTAGAAAACTTTCATTTAGCTTTTCATGTTGTGCATACGGGATTTCCTTATCCTTCTCAACATCTCGGATGGGGTTTATCTGAAATGTTAACAGATGCTTTTCCTTTGAGAAGTGAGCAAGTGCCCAAATTTCATCATATGACGCAGCAAAGAAAGCAACTTGCCCATCAGCTTTTACATCATCATCCCTATACTCTTAAATCGCAATCTCTTTACAAGCTTAAAAAAGAGGTTTTCAATCAAAATAGAGAGCTTTTTTTAAATTATCATAAAATACTGCAAACGCATTTGCTAAACGCCGCTGGCGAAAATCTGCAAACAGCGATGCCTATTTTAAGCGAGTTTTATGCACAGCTATTTCAAGCTGCTTCCCCATATGATGAGGTGAGCTCCATTCAGCAAAAAATCAATCAAATTGCTGTGGAAAATCCAGCGCAAAATTTAGAAGAAGAGTGGTTGAAGGTAAAGGGTTCTGCTTTGAGAAAAGGCAGCAGTGCAGAAAAGTTACAAGTTGCAAAAGATCTTTTGGATAAGACAGTAAAAGATTCTTTAGCTAAACTCAATCCCCAAGATGCCATTGATCGTTATCTTTATCTGTTTATAAAAATTTTATCTCCAGAGTTTAACGCAATTACTTTGCAATATTTTTCTGAGAAAATAGGTTTTGCACCACCTGTGCTTAGTGATTGTCAACAAAAACTGCAGCTATCTGCTTTTTCCCAACTTTTCTCTTTTTTACAAGAGTTCGAAGAAAAATTTGATTTAAATCAAATAGAAATAGAAAAAAGATTAAGTAAAGCATTTTTAGAGGAAATAAAAATATTTGAAGTAGAAAGCATTGAAGAAATGGATACGCTGCCTTCTCAAATAGTACAGGAATTAGAAGTCTATTTTCCGGCTCGCTACTTTGCTTCTTGCCCTCGCAAAAGCTATATCCCTAAGGAAATTTAAGATTTTAAAGTTCAATCGGCCAGTGGATAAGTAGGGTATACTTTTTCTTTAAAGCGATAGCAACGATAAAGATGAATAGTGGCTAAAAGAGAAAAAAAGCTACCAATTAAAAGGACTGCTAAAGGGCTAAGGTAGAGGCAAAGCCAACTTCCAAGAGGGGGCGCTAAACAACCTCTTATCCCTACAGTAGCGCTATTAATCCCGCTGTAAGTAGAGCTTTCTTCTGTTTTTGAAAAAATAGGACCTGAAAGGTTCCAGCTCATTTCACTTCCAGCTTGCATAATACCGTATAAAAAATATGCTAGGTATAAAAATGACAAATGCCATTGCGCTGCAATAAGGCCTAAAGGAAAAAGGGCTGTCAAAAACGTTACTCTACTTGTAAACACAAAAAGATCTATCCGTTTCATCGCTTGTGACCAAAGAGGTAAAGTGATGATATAGCCTGCGCTTTTACAAAGCGTCATCGCAATTGCCAGTTCTTTATAATTTAGATGAAGAGTTTGAAAAAAAAAGAGCGGTGCAGCTGGTTTCCAGAGCATAAGCGCGCCTCCAGCTAACATAAACCCTATCTGAAAATGAGCAAAATCGGCTCTTTTACGCAGGAGCGCCCATCCTTCTTGCCAAGGTTTCACAATGTTTTTCCAGGAAAAAAGAGCGCAGGAAGAAAGAGGTTGTTCTACCTCTATTTTTTTTAAGGGGATTTGAATCTGAAAAAAGATGGCAAAAAGGGAAAGAAGCGCTGTTAAAGGAAATAGCCAGCGCCAGGCTTGCAGTTGATCATCTAAGATAAAACCAATACTAATAGCAAGCACAGCTCCGCCAGCATGATAAAAGGCGGACCCGTAAGCATAAACTTCATGCCTTAGTTCTACCGGAATATTTACTTTTAAGATCTCCATCCAGGCAGGATTGACTCCTCTCCAAAAAAGCATATAGGTAGCTGAAGCAAAAATAATAAACCAGGGATGAGGAAACAAAGGAATAAAAAAAAAGGGGAGGTGACCAAAAATACTAGCCCAAATAATATTAGTTTTTAAGCGGTCATGGCGTTTTTTTACTTGGGCACTCCAATAAAGGGAAAAGAGCGAAACGATTGGGTTTAGGCTTATAATACAGGTTATCTGCCAGGTAGTAGCTTGCAGATCTTTTAAAAGAATAAATGGTAATAAGGTATAAAGAGCCCAAAAAGGCGTATTTAAAATACGGGTCCAAGTATAGGCTCTTTGGGTAAGATGCAGTGTAGGAAGAGAATAATAAATTGTTAGACCTTTAATTATTTTTTTTATTAACAAATCATAATTTTTTAGAGGAAAAAATACAATCAAGATTGTTAATAGTTAATTATAAAAAACTAATAACTTTAAAAAACTAGCTGAAGTTGAAATAGCACTGTTGTAAAAACTGCCATCTAAAAGAGCAAGTAGTTTGCATTTTTATATATTCAGAAATTTGCGCGGGCGTTGAGTTGGCAAATAAAAAAATCTCTTTATCGCTAAGGCGATAAAGGAGATGAGAAGCATCTTTTTTGCAAACAATTTTTTTGAGGTTGTTGAGTGTTTTTTTAAGGCAAGATTGTCTTTTTAGCAAGCGTAATAAAGCCATTATAAAAGCAATAAAAGGAGCTAGCAACGCTAATAAACTTAACTGAGTAAGCAAAAATGAGTCAACTAATAGAGCAGTTAGGCTCGTAAGGAGAGTTGCCACTAATAAAATCACAAAAAAGAGACTCTCGTTAGCAGATTGCACGAGAGGGCTTAAGTTTTTATGCCAAAAAGAAGAAGAGGAGCGGTAAGCAAGCAGCTCTTCAAATTTTGGTTCTTCATATGCCATTCGGCCCACGTGGGCCATTTCATGAGCAATTAATTCGCTGCGCTGGTAAATACCTAAATAAGAAGAGTAGTTTTTAAATTCTTTGCGCAGCTGTAAAAAAGCGCAAAGAGGACTAGTGGCATCAAGCTGAAAGATCCAAGCACAACCTCCATGCCAAGGCAAAAGTTTATAATTATGAAAAATAATCAAAGCCCAGTCAGGCATCATGCCAAATGTTTTAGAGCAAAGCAAAAAAGCATCTTTTGTTATTTCGTTATTGATGACCTGATCAGAAATGGGAAAGGGAAATTTTACATCGGGATGTTGCTGAAGATGAAAAGTAAGATGTTGGCAAAAATCTACGCGCTGTAAAAAAGACTCTTTCGTCTCTTTTGGCCCCGGAAATAACCCTTGTCGGTTAAGCTTTTGCCAATTCATTTGCTAGACTCCTCTCTTGCGGCAGAAATGAAAAATAGTATTAATTTTTGCAAAAAGAAGATAGATAAAAATACAACATTTTACTTTGTAAGTAAAAAAATGAATTATTAAATAAAAAAAATTATGGTTAATAGTTTTGTTGCATAAAAAATTTAAATCACTAATTATTATTAGCTTATTAAAAAGTAATTTATTTAAGCATTTAAACATCGACAGCCTATACTTATTCGTGTAACAAAACTAATAAAAATAAAAAAAGCTCTATTTAAAACTTATGAATTAACGGACTATATTCCAGTAGTTAGCTCTTTTAAGAGTTTATTCGAAATTTTTAATAAAATAGTTTTAAGTTTTAATAACAATTCAGTTAATAGTATTAAGTTGAAATATTTTAACTGTTTAAAAAACCGATCGAATTTAAGGTGCGTGGTGCTGTTTATTCCTATTTTTGGAAACCTCTCTGTAGCTATTTACGATATTAAAAAATTTTACTGCCAAAATAATGTGAAGAAAACTAAGGTAGACTCTGACAAACAAAATAATGTGAAGAAAGCTAAGGAAGATCTTGATGCAGAAAATCTTGAAGTCTCTGCTTGTTTGCAAGATACAGTTAAAGAAAGTATACAAACTATTAAAGAAGATCATTGGGCTTTGTTGCATCTGCCTACAGAACTACAAAATAGCGAAGAATTTTTATTAAAGGCACTTGAAGTAAATCCTTTTGTTATTTCTCTACTAAGCGACGCGTTTAAAAAAAATGAAAAATTTCTATTCAAAGCATTTAAGAAAAATGGCGAGGTTTTTAATTACATTGATGCAGAATTTAAAAATGATCGTCAATTTGTAATGAAAGTTATTAACAAAAATCCTGCTGTTTTTCCACTTCTCAAAAAAGAGTTTCAAGAAGAACTAGCAATTGCCCTCATAGCAGTTAGAAAAAGTTATTGGATATTTCATCACTTAAATAAAGAGCTGCAAAACAATGAAGAAATAAAAAAAGTCCTTCGCCATGGATAAGCAAATCATTGATGAATAGCAGATCATTTTTTATGGACTTGTGTTTTTAACCAGCGAACCGTAAATTTCCTTCCTTCAGGTGGGGGATAGAAGGTGGCTAGCTAGGCGTCTTTTGTTGATCTATATATTTTTTTACAATTTCTAGCGGGGCGCCACCACAGCTAGCT
>CATLPS010000004.1 GCA_950054535.1 uncultured Chlamydiae bacterium
GAGCTAAGAGAAAAAGAGCTCGAAGAGTGGCTACCTCCATTTTTCACGCGAATATTTTGGCGGTCATATGCAAAACCGATCAAAGGGGTAATGGAAAGATTGCAATTACAAAATAGCAAAGGATAACCTACCACTAAGTTAAAGTCATAAAACTCACTCTCTTTTTTTATGGGCTGATCACTATAAAAAGAGTAGAGATCTTTACAAAAAGCGTAGGGACTATAAAGTTTAAACTGCTCTTTGGCTTTTCCTTTAAAAGAGCTGCTATAAGTTCCTGTCAATCTCACATAGTAGCGCGCTCCTAAAAAACGCAATTTTCCCTTGATGCTATAAAGCTCAATATCGTTGAAGTGAAGATGCGATTTTGCTTTGGCATAGGTACAGTTATTGCCTCCCTTCATGTCAGAAACTTTCCAGTCAAGATTGTCGCGACGCCAGCCGGCGCTTAGATCAAATGTTTGATAATCACCATATCCGCCCCACTCTTGGGCAAAAAGAGGCAAAGAAGCGCAACTAGAAAAAAATAGCAGAGCACAAAAAGCAAAAAAGGGATTCATGGTTTCTCCTTAAAGTGATTGCAATCGTTTGTATGCTTCTCAAAATATTATTGCAAGAATAAATTAAAAATTTTAAAGAGAAAAAATTAGAGGCTATTTTGTATAGAAATGGACTAAGGAGTGGCCGAATTGCCGGCTTTTGATCAATTTTAAATGGTTAGGAGTTACTTTAGGTGGATGGCGGCTATCTTCTTCCACGATTAACATTCCATTTTCCCCAAGCAAATGGCAGTGATCAACGGCCATGATGATCTGCTCGCTATAAAGGCGCTTGTCTTTTGCTTGTGGATCAAAGGTTTGATAGGGAGGGTCTGCAAAGATGATCTCAAACTTACGACCAGCTCGGCTCAGTTTTTCTATCCAAAGTAGCGCAGAGCCACAAATCATTTCGCTTTGTTTTTCTACTTTTAGTTTACAGATGTTTTCTTTGATGAAACGTGCTGCCAGCCGGTTGATTTCTACAAATGAAGCATGAACCGCTCCTCGGCTCAGCGCCTCTAGTCCCATGGCTCCCGAGCCAGCAAAGAGATCTAAAAAATGGCACCCCTCTACCAGATAGCTACAGCTATTAAAAATCGACTCCCTCAGTTTAGCCGAAGTGGGTCTGGTCAAATTTCCCGGAGGGCAGCTTAAACGATGGTTCTTATAAAGCCCTGCAATGATTTGCATTTTTTAAAGCTCTTTTTCTCTATCACTTTTTTCAGGGGAAAGAATGCGAAGTTTAGCAATTTTCCAACTCTCATGAGAAAAGGTGTAGTAGATTTTTAAATAAAGAGTAGCCACACCTGCTTTTAGAGTAGCAGAAATGGTAGCCTCGTTTTTTTGAATGAGGGGATGGTGAAAAGAGGTAGTACTTTTATGTTTTAACAAAGGAGTTTGCTCAATCAATGTTTTAAATTCTTTTAGCGAAGTTACTTGGTGAAATTGGTCAGAAAAATAGGTGTGATAAGCTTTTTCGATTTGATCTGATTGCAGATCGTGAAAGAAAGCTTTTGTCATAGTAATTATTTTCTTTTTTTCCCCAATATTTTGCATTTGGCCTTTAGGGAGAGTAAGGCTTAAAATCTTCCACCTTCCCTCTTCTTTGATTAAGCGATATTCAATAGGCGTATGATGCTCTTCATCGATGATTAATTTTCCTTTGAGAATTGTCATGTGATCAATAATGGAACGCTGCGGAAAAAGGGCAGTTTGATGCGTAGTTAGGATGGGGTAGGTATGAATAAATTGGCGAAATTGATCAAGAGAAGTGGCTGCTTGAAATTGCGAAGAGGTGAAGTTTTGATAAGCTGCTTCTATTTTATTTTCTCTTAATGTTTCTAGCTGTTTTTGCGGAACGTCAATTAAACTTTCTGTGAAAAAAAGCCCTCCAGAGACTGCAATGAGCGCCAGTAGAGTAAGAAATAGCGCAAATTTAAACCAATAAGGCATAGGTCTTTTAGAAATAGAGGAAAGAGAGGCTTGACAGTTTGGGCATTGATTAGTAGGCGCCTCTAAGGCAAAGCCGCATTTAGGACAGTTCATATTCTTCATTTCCTTCTACTTTGATCGATCTTTAAAGTTTTTTAAAGAGCAAAAAATGATGTTTTTATTGGCTAAAAAAGAGTGCCTTTTGTTATGCGCCATAAAAATGAATCAAATCTTCAGCTTTTTTGTAGTTAGATTTTTTAAGTGCCTCATAAACCTGCAATCCTTTGGCATTTTGCCCTTGTTCAAAATAGAGCTGACCAAGTTTATAAAGCACCTCTTTATCTTGCGGACAAATTTGTAAAATTGTTTCATATTCTCTAATTTCATCTTGAGGCATCTGCAAATCATGATAGCTATAAGCAAGTTGCACATGTACCCAAGGATCATTAGGAGCATAATCGCTTAAAATCTTAAACTCTTCAATAGCTTTTTGCGCAATTAAGCGAAATTTGTGTTGAAAGGTTTCATCATATTTTTTTGCTAAAATCCAGTGATCTTCATGAGACTCTTCAAAGGTTCTTGGATCTACATAAAGGCCAGAAAGCATGACATAACTATTTGCTAGGCCGGCATGGGCCTCCAAATCGGTAGGGAAGGCTCTGACAAACTGGATGTATTGATCAATGCACGCTTTGAGGAGCATCTCTTTAAAAAAATGCACATCATCCCAATGACACCAGCAGCTTATTTTTGAAAGTAAAGACTGTAGGCTTTTTAAGCCCACAGGAAGAGGATAGATGACATATTCCATACCATGAATTTGAGAAGCGAGTTGACAGCAAGCTTCGGCAGCTAAAGTATAATACTCTGGCTGAGGCTGAAGACTGGCTAAACTTTTTTGGCACCTCATCACAAAGTTTTTTTTTAGTTTTTGCAGCTTTTCTTTTTTATAAGCACTTAAATAAAGGCGTAAAGCGGCATAAGAAAAAACGGTGGCAAAAAGAATGGCAAGATGAAGAGCAACGGCAAATGCTTGAACCAAAAAGGTAAGCTGAAAGCAAAAGTAGAGCAGCTCAACAATAATCAAAAAAACAAAACAACAGTTAAAAAGAAAATATTTTTTTAAAGTTTTTTCTAAGAGCTGAATGGTGGGCGGATAAAGCTGTATGAGCCTGCTCTGAAAGAGCTTTTTTTCTTCGTTTGTAAATACGGTATTTTCGCTGGTAGAGTTTATCATAAGTGATAGGCTAGCTATAGAGGTAGTGGGGCACTTGTAAAAAGTTTATAGTGAAAGGTTTGAATTCAAACAATTCTTTTTTTATTTTTGGTTAGTCAAGTGAAAAAAATCAAGGATTAGGTAGCTTTTGCATTTTTTTTAAAAAATTAACTTTGCCCAGCTCATCTTGTTCGTAGATCCACAAACCACATACGACTAAACTAAAGGAGAGGTAAAAAGTCCAAGTGACGTTTTCGCCCAAAAAAAGCCAGCCAAAAAGCGCTGTAAAAAGCGGAGTAGTCAGGCCAGCAAAAGACATGAAAACAGCGGAATAGCGCTTTAACAGATAACCATATAAATTATAGCAGATTAAATTAGAGATAATGATTAAAAAAAAGGTTGTTTCCAAAAAAATAGGGACGTTAGTGGTAGGAATAGGGTTCCACTCTTCAACGGCAAAAGAATGCACAAGGGCAAAAGTCCCTCCGATACACATGCTAATTCCATTTACAAGTAAGGGAGAAAGCCCATGTTCATTCACTAGCTGCTTTAATAAAATCCATCCATAGACGCTTAAAGTTACCGCTGTAATCACAGAAATTTCTGCCCAGGAAAAAATGAAAAACTGGCCTGTTAGCTCTTCTCCTGCGCTTTGACTCAGCAAAATTGGTACAAATCCTATCAAGCAGATCAAAAGGCCAATCCATTTTTTTAAGTTGAGTGTTTCGGAAAAGAGAAAATAGCAAAAAAGCGCCGAAATAAAGGGGGATAAACTATAGATAAAACAGGTTTTAAAAGAGGTAAGATAGCGAAGCCCCCAAAATTCACATACATTGGTTAAGTAGATATTAAATAGCGCAAGTTGTAGAAGTTTCATCCATATGGGTTTTGTTAGCCTAAGGCTTTGTCTATTGAAAACGAACTGATAGGTGAAAAGAATTACCCCTGCTAAAAGCATACGTGTACCAATTAAAAAAAAAGGTCCAGAGTATTGCAAAGCAGTCTTTGAAATAGTAAAAACACTAGCAAATAGTGCATAGAGTAAAAAAACATACAACATGGGATAAACCTTAAAATTTTCACATTAATGATAACTTTGTTTACAGAAAAAAATAAAGATAAAATTTACTTTTAATTATTTTTTTTATTAAGTTAGTTTTTTATATGAAAAGTTTGTAATTAGATTACTTTCGCTTAAACAGAAGGGTTCTTTGCGTTAAAAGCTAGAAATAAAATAGAAAAAAGTGATTTAATAACCATCAACTATAACAGAGAGGAAAAATGCAAAAGTTAAAAATATTACTCATTGAAGATGAAGAAGATATTGCCTCTTTGATCAAATTACAAGCAGAACTTGCCGGGTATAAAATTCATACCGAAGTTGATGGGTTAAATGGATATCTTGCAGTAGAAAAAGAGCGCCCTGATTTGATCATTTTAGATATTATGTTACCAGGTCTCAATGGACTTGAGGTTTGTAAAAAAATTAAAAAAAATCCAGAGTTGGCTCAAATTCCAATTATTATTATTTCAGCCAAAAGCGAAGAGCTCGATGTCGTTTTAGGACTAGAGCTGGGTGCAGATGACTATGTTGCCAAACCATTTTCTTTGAAAGTGCTTTTTTCTCGCGTGAAAGCTGTGTTAAGGCGCGGAACAGAGCAAGAAAAAGAGAGTAAGGTTTTGGTATTTGGCGATTATACAATGGAAATTGATCGTTATTTATTACGCAAAAAAGATAAAACCATCGCGCTTACACTGTCTGAGTTTGGGATTTTGCGTCGCTTATTGACCAATCGTGGTAAAGTGTTAACTAGAAATCAACTGCTCGATGATGTGCAAAATGATGAAGCATTTATCATTGATCGCAATATTGATGTCCATATTGCCTCTTTGAGAAAAAAACTAGGCCCTTCTTTTGATGGCATTGAAACAGTGCGAGGAGTGGGCTATCGTTTTAAGGATGAAGAGTGAGTGAAACTTAAAAAAAAGTTTTAGCGCTTTAGCTTTTTCCTATAAAGCGCGCTCTTTTTTTAATCGCCTCTAGCCTTTTTAGGTCAGCTTTTACCACATAGGTAGTGGGCTTGCTCACTTGCACTTTACCGCTACCTTTTTTGCCTAACCTACGGATATATTTTTTTTGCGTGACTATCACTTCTGCTAAGGCCTGTTGACGCGCTTTACTGTAGTGAAGGGCAAGTTGCAGCGCATCTTGCAATGTTTCTGGATGCAATTTTTCTTTCATGGATAGTTTGATTACGACATGAGAGCCGGGATGACCACAAACGTGTAGCCACCAGTCATTTCCTTTGGCAATACTAAAGGTAAGCTGCTCATTAGCTTGGCTATTTTTCCCTACCAAAATAGCTACGCCTTGGCTAGAAAAGTATTGGTGGTAGGGTAAAGTTTTTTTTGCTAGATGCTTTTTTTTATTTTCTTGATGAAAGGAGGATAGCGCCGCTTGCATGACACTTACCTCTTCTAAAGAGAGGCTTTCGAGTTGCTTGAGCTTCGCTTCGCTATCTTTTATCTGTTGAGAAGTTAAATCTAACTGTTTTTTAGTGGGTTCGATTCCTTTTTGCAGTTTTTTTGCTTGTTGATAAGCCTTTTCCATCACCTCTTTTAAGGAGTACTTTGAGTCTAGTGTAAGCTTTTTTTCTTTTTGCTCTAACCAGTCCCAAACAGTTAAAGAAGAGATTCCCCTTTTATAGTGAGAAAGATTTGCTTTCATCAAGTCTGCCAGGTGACTCATTTGCTGCCACTGCTCACATTTTTCTAGCTGGCAGCAGAGTTTGTCTTTTTTTACTTGTAGTTTTTTTAATTTGTTAAGCAGGTGCGCTTGCAGCTGCCTTTTACTTTCTATCCATTGCCAGTTTTTTTCCTTTGATTGATAGAGAAGGTCTATTTGTTGATGAGAAAGAAGTTTTTCAGAGGGTAGTAGAGTAGGTGGCGCTAAAGTAGGCGGTAGGTAAGTTTTACTTTTATAAGGGCTAAGGGAAAAGAGAATTTTTTTTTCTTTATTGGTTAGATAAACGTTAGGAGATCGATGAAAAAACTCACAAATCAACCATAAAATTTGACCATTTTTAAAGAATTTAAAATGGACAATGCGGTCTTCTTTTATAGAAAATAGCTGAAGAAGTGTGGCGCCTTCTAGCAAGGCAGTAAGAGCAAAGGGTTTTGCTAGCCCTTTATAGGAGGTAATATGAAAGCGGCTAAAAAGAGGCTGAAAGGATAAAAGCAGCTTTGTCTTTTTTTTCTCCTTTTCAAACAGAAAAAGCCAGCTTCTTTTTTGGATTTCCAGGCAGCTTACCAGTTGACTTGGCACAAGCGGCTTTTGCAAGTCGCTACAAAAATGAGCTACTTGCTGAGAGGAAAAACGAAAAGAAAAGTCCATAAAAGCCTTGCTTTGACTCGGTGAATAAAAAAAGAAATTTTTGATGAGAAATACTTTTTGCGCTATTTTAAATTTTTTACTTTTTTCATGAAAACAATTACGTAAATGAATTTAACAGATGTTTTTTATTTTTTCTGTTTCTCTTTTTTGTATCTCTTTACTGCAACCTCTTTCTTTACAAGAGCCTCTTTCTTTAGATGAGGCGCAGCAATATAGCGCAAAAAAAGTGAGGGTAACTGGTTTTCTTTACTCTCTTCCTACAGGCGAGCAGCTCATCGGAAATCAACCTAATTTAAGAAGCTGCTGCATTGGCTCAAAAAAGATGGCCTATCAGCAGCTTCTTTTAACAGAAGCTATTCCGAGCTCGTTAGCAGCTGTAACAGTAATCGGTGAGTTTCATCTCAACTTAGGAAAAGAAAAAGAGCGTTTTCCCTACCTGTTAACGCAAATAAGTTTAGAAAAAAAAACGGTCATCGCTCCTTTTTACTACCTATTACTGACTTTAGCCTTCGTTATTTTACTTAGTTTTTGCTTTTTGCGATTTTATAAAAGAGGTTAATCTTTTAAAGAAGTTAATAAGACTTGTTCTACTTTTTCTATTTTCCTATTTAAAAGCTGCTGGCCAAGCTTTTGAAATGGATCGGGGCTGCCAGAAACATAAAAGCGCGGGCAAGTAGGCTCTTTTTGCGGGGTGAATAGATCATATTCTACAACTGCTTTTTTTACTATTTCACTGCAGCAGATGGCAGAGTCAATAAGCGCTACAGAAGAGCTTAATTGTTTTTGAATAAGAGGCTTTAAAAAAGAGTAGTGAGTGCAGCCCAATAAAAGAGCATCTATCTCCTTTAGTCTTAACTTTTGTAAATGATTTTTTACAACTAGCTCTGTAAAAGGGTGGTGCAAAAGCCCTTTTTCAATTAAAGAGACAAAAGAAGGGCAAGCAAGAGAGGTAAGTTTTGCTTTAGGAAAAAGCGCCATGAACTTTTTATCGTAGATTTTTGATTGAATAGTCGCTTCGGTGGCAAGTAAGGCAAAGCGATCTTTTTGGCTTAAACAAGCTTTTTCTATAGTAGCTTCAATGACCCCAATTACAGGGATATCAAAGGCCATTTGCAGAGCTTGAATTGCGTAAGCAGAAGCCGTGTTACAGGCTACTACTAACAATTTAATTTGCTTTTGGACTAAAAATCTTGCACATTCTAAAGAGTATTGCAGAATTTTAGCCGGGGGTAGAGCGCCATACGGAACTCTTTGGCTATCGGCTAAATAGAGAAATTGTTCATAGGGTAGCTCTTTCATTAAAGCGCGCAGGACGGTCAGGCCACCAAACCCTGAGTCAAATAGACCGATGGGAAGAGAAGACATAGCAGGCTTTTTTTAAGAGGGAATTTTTAAAATTTGGCCAATATTAATGCGGTCGTTTTTCAGGCCATTGTACTCTTTTAGCCGTTTGATAGTAAGGCGATGAGATCTGGCAATTTTTTCTAAGGTATCACCGGACTCTACTCGATAACTTTTGCTACTTTTTTTAAGGTTTTGCTCGCTGCTAGTATCTATGTTTGATTGAATAAGCTCCATTAAAATTTGTACTGCTGATTCTAAACTATTAATGCTTTGGTTTTGTGCCTCGAGCTGACTTTGCAATCTCTGAAATTGTTTTTGTAGATCGCTAAGTGCTGTGATATTTTCATTTGTTTTATCAGCTGTTTGCTTAATATCTTCTGCTAGATGGCTGGTCGTAGAAGAGAGGGCTTGCGCCTGCTTTTCTACATGTAACAGTTGTTCCTTTAGCTGCCCCGATTTCATCTCCACAGCGGTTAGAGCGTTACATTGACTCTCTTTTTGAGACTCCATCTCTTTTAAGAGCTGCGTATGGAGATGTTCGCTACTATTTTCTTGCTGCGTTAGCCGTTCTTGAATAGTTTCTATCTCTATTTCGTGGTTTTTTACGGCATTTTTAAGCTCAAAAATAACGAGGTCAGCAGCCTCTTTAGCTTTGTTTTCTTGTGAATAGTAACGCGTAGCAGCAGCACCTGGAGAGGAAACAGAGGGATATCCCCAGCTAAGGCTAGGAAAGATCCCCAATAAAAAAAACAAAAAACAATTAACGCGCATAAACCTTAAACTCTGCTCTACGGTTTTTCGCCCAGCCTTCTTGATGATTTTCCATCACAGCAGGTCGCTCTTTTCCATAAGAAATGGTAAAAAGATTATCGGGGCTAACGCCTTGATCCATTAAGTAGTCGCGAACTGTATTTGCCCGACGTGATCCCAAAGCAAGGTTATAAGCTTGCGGCCCGCGTTGATCAGTATGCCCTTCAATAAAAAGATAAACATGGGGATGAGATTGGAGGTAGCTAGCAATTTGATGAAGCGTTTCAATGTTTTGTTGTCCCTTAATCAAGCTGCAATTGTATTCAAAATAGATAGTGCGAAAAAGGTTAGCTAGCTTAGGAATAGTAGCAGGATCTTCAAAGGCTTCAATTCCAGGAAGCAAAGAGCCCTCTTCTCCGGGAGTTTCGCGTGGCTGCCTGGAAAGGTAGTCTGCCATTGCCACTTGTCCTTCTTCATCTTCTAGCGGAATAAAGTCATACTCTGCTTGTTCTTTTTCGGTATAACAATAAGGATCTTGCATAGAAGGATAAGCTGTTTCTTGGTAACTTTGAGCAGGCTCGCAATATTGATCGCAAAAACCTTCAAAATCCGCACGCGAGCGTATTTGACGAGAGCTGTCATGGCAACCAAACATTGCTTTAGCTCCTCGTTTAAGGTGCCTGCCTGCTGATTTCGTATCTTCCCATACATCATCACTAGACCTAGTGCAGCTTTGTAATAAAAAGAGGCTAACGAAACTGGCAATTAAAAGAGAAAAGGCTTTATTCATAAGAAATTTTCCATTGTATGAGAGAAGAAAAAACTTTTCTAAAAATTTACCATGAGCTTATCAGAAAAAGTAGGTAATAAGCAAAAAAATTCCCTTCTTTTTCTTTTTTTTTTATTTAAAAACGTACCTCCCAATTAGGAAAGCGCTTATCGCCCTTACCTGTAAATAGTTTTGTCATTTTTTTTTGTTTCAGATGAATAAAATAAAGCTCGCTCTCCTCATTTGTAGAAGAGTTGTAAATGAGGTGCAGGCTATTAGGCGCCCAAGAAGGATTTTCTTTATGGCCTGGACCGCTGGTAAGCTGCTCTTCTTGATCTGTTTCAAAATCATAGATCCAAATTTGTCTTTCCGCTCCGTGCCGAGCGCAATAGGCAATTTTTTTTCCATCAGGCGACCAAGCAGGAGCAGAATTTTCTCGGTTACGCTTGCTAATCAGCCGAGCTTCAATATTTTTTAAACTAGCGCCCGCTTTGGGAATATCGATGAGATAAATTTTAGGAGAGCCGCTTTTATTGGAAACAAAAGCAATTTGCTTTCCATCTGGACTAAAAGTAGGAGAGCCTTGCGTTGCCTTACGTGCAGAAAAAATTTGATGAGGTTTAGCAGTGGCGCCTTTTTCAGGGTCAAAAGGGAGAATAAAAAGATCGGGATTGCCTACTACATCGCTAATAAAAGCGACTTGATCTCTTTTTAGTGAAATCGCAGGCATGAGTTGATTGCCTTTCAGCGTCGTTAGCCGATGGCCAGTCTTTTCTTGAAAGGAGCGTATATAAATTTTTGGTTGACTAAGCTGGTAAGAAACATACATAAAGCCACCTGTCACAAAGCCTGGCTTAGGAGGGATATAGACAGGGGAAATCGAGTAGGAGCGCTCGTGGGTAAGCTGCTGTCTATTTTCACCATCATAGTCTGCTTCCCAGATTTCTGATACCCATTTAGTGCTATCTGCTCCATTTTTTGTTAAAACGCTATAAAGGATTTTAGTGCTGGCAATACCGCTACTACCAAAGCTAGCTTGATGAATTAAATCGGCGGCGCGGTGAATTTGCCGCCGGTCATTGCTTAAGTTTCCTGTGAGGGTTAAAGGTCCAATTTTTTTTACTGTTTTAGATTTTACGTCTAAAACTGTGAGCGTCAAGCTGTTTTGCTCTACCAAACCTTTGATGACAAAAAAAATATTTTGCGCTTGCCACTGCTGTAAGGAGTCAAACAAAGAACTTTGATTTGCTAGCTGATTATTTTCGGTAGTTTGAGCAATGAAAAGCATCGATCCATTATGTGCTAAGTCAAAGGTGAGTACTTTTTCTAATTGCTTTACATAAGAGTTAGTCAGCTCGGTCTTCTCAGATAAAAATGGAGAAAAATAAGTGGGAAGCAGACAGTTTTCTGTTTGCAAGTTAATGATTAAATCTTGCTCCATTTGCTGCTCTGGGTCTTGGGCAAATAAGAGAGAAAAAGAGAAAAGAGCAAAAAAGAAAAGTTTTAGCAGAGGATGGCAAAGCATAAAGCGGATCTACCTTACGTTTTTAAAGTAATGGGAAAAGAGACGCGCTCTTTACCAGAAAAATGTGCTCCAAAAGGAGCAAACTTTAACTTTACAATTGTTTTATCAATATAGTCTCTATTTTTTTGGCTTTGGCTTGCCAAAATTTTCACTTCTGCTACTTTTCCCTCTTTTGTAATTGTAAGCTCGAGTTTGACGCTACCGTAATCTGGTAGACATAAACTTGCTTTGATGAGCGCCGCTACTTCGTCGTAGTAACTGATCTCTTTACTACTCCAGTTAGTAAGCTCTGAAATTTCTTCCGCCAGCGTATCTACTTGCAGCCCTTTTAACTGCTTAATTTGCGCAAAGCTATTTGGGGTGGAAGAAAGCTGTGTATGGCGATTTTTTTGACTTTGGGCTAGCTGATTTTGCGCGCTGGCAAGTTTTTCTTTTAAAAGCGCTTCTTGCCGCTTTTTTTCTGCTCTCTCTTTGTTCTCTTGAGCGATTCGCTCTTGTTCCTTTTGCGCCGCTTTTCTTGCTTTTTCCTCTTTTTCTTTTCTTGCTTTTTCCTTCTCTGCTTTTATTTTTTTATCTTGTCCTTCATTTTTTTTCATGATAGGGGTTTTTTTAGGGGGCGTTTTTGGTGGGTCGGGCTTTTTTTTAATAGGGGCGCTAGTGGGTTTCACCAGTTTTTTTTCTTTAGTAGGCAACTCTTTAGCGGGTAAAGGTTTTTGTGGTAGTGGTGGTTTGACAGCTGGCTCAGCAGCTTTTTCCACTGGCTTGGCTTGCTCTGTTTTTTTCTCTACGGGCGCAGAAACTACTTTTTGTGGTGGTTCTATAGCAGTGGAAGCAGTAGCGATAAGATTTTCTTTTGGCAAAATAGCAGGTGACTTTTGCATTAGCGAAGAAGCAGGCTCTTTACTAGCAAGCTGCACGGTTTGCACGGCAATCCTTTTTTTTACAGGTTCTACTTTTTTTAAAGTGGTAGAAAATGTGATGAAGGCAGCAAAGTGAAGGGCGCAAACAGCAATAAAAAAATAGAGTCCAGCCCACTCTTTTTTTTTCTTTTTTAAAGGAGCGTTTGAAGAGAGTTTACGAAAATAATAAGGAGGCTCTAACATCATCACTTAAATTTTTTAAGCGGGTTTTAAAATAATATCCATCTGCGAAAAACCTGCCTCCTCTACGCTATTTTTTACTGTTTGATAAGTGCCAAAATGGGCGCTTTTATCGTGAAAAATTTGCGGGATTTCTTTGGGAAATTTACTTTTTGCTTGTATAAGAAGAGTTTTAAGCTGGCTAAGGGTAACAAATTGAGTGTTAAACTTAATAGAATTATCTTTTAATACATGAATGGTAATGAAGCCTACATCTTTTAATGATTGACCATTTGTTGCAGTAGCAGTTGGACCTTGCGCCAGCTCTACTTGATCTAGCTCTACTAAAGGCGCAATGACAATAAACATAATAAGAATGACAAAAACCACATCAATTAATGGCGTTAGATTAACCGCTGGCTCCTCTAAAGAAACTTGCTTTGAAAAAGAGAAACGATTTCGCGACATAAAAAGTTTTAAAATATTTAAAAGTTAAAAAGAGTATTTAATGTTCTACTTTACGGTATTGTAATTCTACAGCCGTTAAAATTTCATTAGAAAATCCCTCCATATCAGTGGCAAAATCTTTGATCGAGTGTTTTAAATAGTTGTAACCCATTAAAGCTGGAATTGCATCAATTAGGCCTAGTACCGTAGTTGCCAAAGCAAGCGAAAGCCCACTTAACACCATCTGATGGGTGTTTGCGCCGGTTGCGGTTTGCATAGCGGAAAAAGTGGTTAAAATTCCCCAAACCGTACCAAGTAGACCTAAAAACGGGGCGAGGCTAACGGTAGTAGAAAGAATATAGAGATGCCTTTCTAAATTTTTTACTTCATAGGCTACTTGACTACAAAGATGCGAAGCAACAAAGTCAATATCGCTCAAAGAAAGAGAGGCAGCAGAGCTACTATCCTGCAATTGACTAAAATGACGATTTTTAGCCAGTACTTCTAAAGAGTGCTTTTTAAGGGTTTTATAAAGATTAAAAAAAGGGTTTAGCTCTTTTTTTTCTGTTACATTTTCATACTCTAAGCCTAAGGGATTATGCTTTTGCATTTGAAAAATTTCATGAAATCGCTGGGAATATTTTTTGGCTTGATAACAGAGCCATAGGCGATGAAGAAGTACGCACCAACTACAAATAGAGAGAAAATAGAGCGCTAAAAAAATCAATTTTCCCAAAAGATCGGATTGACTATAAGCCTGGAAAAAAGGGTTGCTTGTTAAAATAAATTTATTTACAAACATTTATAATTCCTTTATATTAAACCAAAATAAGAGCGTTTGTTTATTTAATATTTAAGCTAGATAACTAATAAAAATTAAATAGAACGATACTAGATTGTATCATGCGCTCACATGTAAATAAAAAAAAGATTTTTTTAATTTTCTGCTCTACTATCAGTATATAGATTACGCTGTAAAATAAAAGGGTTATTGATGAAACAGTGGTTCCATTTTCTCTTTCTAACTATTTTTTTATGCAAAGCTAACATAAGTTGTAGCCAAGAGCCTTCTCAGGCTCCTGTGCAAGTAAAAATAGTGCAAGAACCTTCTTTTATTAAACCACAAGAGCCTTTTTGGGTCGCTTTTGAATTTCAAATAGAGGAGGGCTGGCATCTTTACTGGAAAAATCCTGGACAAGTAGGCATGCCTATTTCTATTAAATGGCAGCTTCCAGAGGGTTTTAGCGCTTCTGCTTTAAAATGGCCCTATCCAGAGCGCTTTGAAACCAGTGAACTTACTGGGTTTGGTTATGCCAAAGAGGTAAAACTCCTCGCTCAAATTATGCCGCCTGCTCACTTAGAAAAAGATTCTTCTTTTGAGTTAGGCGCCCAAGTGGATTGGCTAGTCTGCTCTTCTACTGCTTGTCAACCCGATAGAGCTCATTTAAGTCTAAAAGTAAATAGTCAGTTTCCATTCGCAGAAAAAAAAGAGCAGTGGCAAACTTCTTTACAAGAGTTTGAAAAAGCACGTCAAAAAATTCCTTGTAATGATCTGGGCGCAGTTGCTAAGCGCAGCCATGGATTAATTGAGCTGCAAATTCCGTCGGACAATCAAGAAATGATACAAGCTCAATTTTTTCCAGAAAAGCAAGGGGAATTAGAAGACCGCATCTCCTCGCAGCTGGCTTTTTCTAAAGACCTTCCCCAAACCTATCTTTTACAACTAAAAGAAATAACGCCTCTGACTACGCTCAAGGGGGTATTAGTTTTGGAAATAAAAGGAGGAGAGAAAAAAGCTTTTGAAATCAATTGTCCCATTCAAGGGGAGACAGACGCTTTATCCCGGGTGGCAACCGCAGAAACCATTGCGCGGCCCAGGGAAAAACAACAAGGGGAAAAACAACAAGGGGAAAATGGCGACGCTGAGTTTGCCGGCGGCCTTGGCCTGGCTTTAGCTTTAGCTTTTTTAGGAGGGCTTATTCTTAATTTTATGCCCTGCGTTTTACCAATTATCTCTTTAAAGATCATGAGCTTTGTGAAAATGGCCGGGCAAAAACGCTCTTTGACTTTTAAACATGGACTTTGGTTTTCCTTAGGGGTATTGCTCTCTTTTTGGCTATTGGTTGCAGCTATCTTTATTTTGCGCAGCTATGGCGAAGTCGTGGGCTGGGGATTTCAGTTGCAAGAACCAGCTTTTGTGGTAGGGCTTATCTGTCTATTTTTTCTCTTTGCCCTTAGCTTATTTGGAATTTTTGAATGGGGCTTAATTTTTTCTTCTTGGGCAGGTCAAGCGCAAGTAAACTCGGCTAGTCAAACAAAAGAGAGTTTTGCTAACTCCTTTTTTAGTGGAATTCTTGCTACCGCAGTGGCTACTCCATGCACTGGGCCTTTTTTAGGCTCAGCCCTTGGCTACGCTTTAACTTTGCCTGCTCTACAGGCGTTGATGGTTTTTACTTTCCTAGCTTTGGGAATGTGCGCTCCTTACCTACTTCTTTCTGCCTTTCCAGCCCTTTTAAAGTTTGTGCCTCGGCCAGGACCTTGGATGGAGACTTTTAAACAGCTGACCGGTTTTATTTTGCTGGCAGCAGTAGTATGGTTAATGTGGGTGTTTAGCGCGCAAACAAATAGTTTTTCCCTAATTTGTTTAATTACCGGTCTTCTCTGTTTTTCTATAGGAGCCTGGATTTATGGCAGGGGCGGCGTCCCTTCGGTTAGCAAACTCAAGCGCGTTAGCGCCTACGCTTTGACTCTTTTGGCTCTTTTCATAGGAGTAGAAGTGATTTTATTACCACGTGCAAGTTGGCAGGCAGAAACTAGTTCTTCAAATAGCTCTTCTGATTGGGAAGAGTTTTCTTTGGAAAGGGTTGCGCAGTTAAAAGCATTGGGCCAGCCTTTTTTAATCGATTTTACAGCCAAATGGTGTCTCATTTGCCAAGTCAATCATCTCGTTTTATCTTCTAGTGAAGTTCAGGCTAAATTAGACCAGCTAGGCGTAGTGAAAATGAAAGCAGATTGGACGAAAAACGATCCGATGATTACTAAAGAACTTAGTAAATTTGGCCGCAATAGCGTTCCTCTTTATGTTATTTATGGACAAAATAGTGAAAAAGAACCAACTATCTTACCGCAGGTGCTAACTCCTGAAATAGTGACATCGCATTTAGAGAATGCTGTGGGAAAAATAATCAAAAGGAATAGCTAAAAAATGCATGCTTTTTTTGACTCTCATGCGCACCTCAGTAGCGAGGCGCTTTATCAAAATGTTGCCCAAATTTTGAAACGGGCTCAAGAAAAAAATGTGACCGCTATTATGAATATCTGCACCGATGAGCTTAGTTTAACGCGAGGTCTTGAGCTAAGTACTCTCTATCCTTGGATCTATCAAGCCGGTGCTACCACCCCTCATGATGTAGAAAAAGAGGGAGAGCAGATGTTTGCCAAGTTTGCTAGCTGCGCGCGGGCAGGTAAGCTACAAGCCATCGGCGAGACTGGTTTAGATTACTATTATAGTCACTCGGATCGCTCGATCCAGCAAGTTTTTTTGCGCCGCTATCTCAAGCTTGCTTTAGAGTGTCATTTACCGGTCATCATTCACTGCAGAGATGCTTTTGCCGATTTTTTTAAAATAATCGATCAAGAAGATCCTCATCGCTCTCTAAAAGGAGTTTTGCACTGCTTTACTGGTACAGCAGAGGAAGCGGAGGAGTTAGTGCAGCGCGGTTGGATGATTTCGCTTAGCGGTATCGTCACTTTTAAAAAAGCCTTAAGTTTACAAGAGATTGCCAAGCAAATTCCTTTAAAGCAACTTTTAATCGAAACTGATAGCCCTTACTTAGCGCCGCAAAAAGAGCGCGGTAAGATCAACGAACCTAGTTTTGTAGTCCAGACAGCTGCTTTTCTTGCCGATCTTAAAAATATTTCATTAGAGCAGTTAGCGAAGCAAACCTCTACTAATGCTTATTATTTATTTAAAATAAAAAATAATTAGTTTTTTTATTTTAATAAATTTGTTTACATTGTTACTGTACTATTATAAATAATAGGGTAAACAAAATGATTCCACAAAATTTTGCAATAGGCCAAATTCCTGCTTATCAACCTAAAAATTTAGGGGCATCCTTAAAAACTTTAGCTACAGAAAAAGTTCATTCGCAAAAAAGAAAAATCTACTTCAAAGAAGCAGAAGATATTTCAGAAAAACGCGCTTTACCCAGAAGCTATTCTCTTTCTCAATTATCAAAAATAGAGGAAATAGATGAAGTTGCTTGTAAAAAGCGCACTAGCGCGCTATGGAACTGTGTGGGTAGAAGGCCAATAGAACTAAAAAAAGGCCGTGGGATTGCTGGTTACCTCTATTATTTTCAAGCAAAGCCTGAATATAATCCTTCTAAAAAAGAATTTGATGATTTTGTAAAAAGTCTTGATTCTTTTGCGAAGATAAAAATTTTGTTTAATTCTTTTCACGAAACTAATAAAAAGTGTAAACAAAAAAATAAAGAACTCTTTCCTGTAGTAGAAGTGAATACAGATCCTTTTTCTTTTCCATTCGGATTTAAAAAATTTAAATTTAAGACTCCATTTGAGAAAAATAGGGTCATGTGTATAGAACTACCTGATGCAGACCTTTTAAATGCTCTCATTAAAAACTATTGTCTAGAAAAAGAGCAAAAGCTGAATAAAAAAATAGGCGAAATTAAGATTTACTCTACAAAAGGGGTAAGCGACGATCTCTCTTTTGCATTAGCGCATCTAAAAGGCGGAGTTCTTTCAGATGGAGTAGAGTTTATCCATGACCAATTTTTTCATATTTTCCCAAGACTAAAAAGATTGATAGATGATTTGTTAATCATAAGAAACAAAGAGAAAACTTTTTATCTTTACCATCAAACAGAAAAAGAGCTGATAAAATTTATTTTTTCTACTCATATAAAAATCGAAAAGGCAAAAGCCTATAGTCAACGATTAGAAAAACCAAAAGATCAAATAGTAGAAGAGTATTGTCAACTAAATTTTTTACTAGGTTGTACTGTGGATGCAATTTTTGATATGGAAAGAGAAGAGCTAGAAAGTTTTTTAATTAACTTCGATATGAAAAAAAACATTGAATTGACTCTAAATGATAAAAACTGGGGAAATTTCTTCAAAAAGCGATTCCCTATTAATACTCCTACAATAGAAGCAATGCAAAATCTATGGCAATTGGTAGAAGAGGCAGTGGCTAATTATCCAACAAAAGCTGTCAATAAAACTGCATCATAAAGAGGCTGCTTTTATAAGTAAGAAAACTGGCATAAAAGTTGCATCTCTTTCTTTTAATTAAGTGAAAAACCTTAAATAGGAGAAAGAGATGAAAAAAGCAGAACTGGAAAAAGAAATTGCGCGGTTAGAAACTGTTTGTGATCATCTAATGACAGAAATTGGTTATGTGGATCATTTGATGCGTCTCGTCGGTTTTGCCGGCGGTATTGAAACAGTCAAAGCTACTGCCAAAGAGCTTTATGAAATCGAGCAAAAAGAGAATAAAAATCTAGAGAGATAGTAAGTTTTTTCTAGATTTTGCAATAGACAGGAGCTAGCCTAAAAAAGCAAAAAAAGCGAAGGGCTATTTAAAAAAGGGCTTCTCCCTCTGCCATTTTTACGGGCCAGCCTTGCTTGGCTAAAAGACGAATTCTTTCAATTTTTGCAGCCAAAGAGGGGCAGATACTAGAAAGAGGAACCAGTTTATTTTCTTTTTTAATCAAAGGGTCGATGGCGCGGCACTTAAAAGGAATAACCATTTGCGCTTTTTCAGGCGAGACAATCTCAAAAAGATGAAAAGGCTGCGTTACTTTATCCATTAATTTTTTGATCGACGTTTCTTCGGAAGAGTAAAGTTTTTCCCAAATCTCTTGGTCGTAGCCAAAATGAAAATCATACCAAGAGATCATCTTATGCTCGATAGCCAGTTTTATTGCCTGCGCAAACCAAGCAGAGGTGAGGTAGTTATCGGCGCTTCCCCAGCAGTCCTCTGTCATGAAAATGGAAAACTCGGTCAATTTTTTAAAAAGCTCTTTATTCGATCCCCACCATGCTCCTTGTGAAAAATGAAGATCGTTATAAAGAAGCAAAACCTCTTCCTTTTCAATAAATCCTTGGTAATAAGCGCCTTGAATATTATAGTCAATGCGATCGGCACAAAGAGCTGGCAAAGGTTGCTCTAACATAATAAATTTGGGATTTTTAGGGGAAATTTGAGCTACGCTATATCCGTGCTGATGAAGCAGCTTTTCTAGGCCAGAGCAGGCTAGAAAAAGCTCAAAAATTGTTTCGTGGTAGCTATCCTCTCTATTTTCGCTAGGAAATACCCAGTCACCCACATGGGAAAAAGCGGTGTGCGAAACATCATGCAAAAGGCCAGAAATCTGCTCTTCTAAAGAAGCTCCATTTTTTCTTAAAATAGCCATTACTCCCAAAGAGTGGTCGTAGCGAAAGTATCTTTCTCGATGAGTTGTGTAAGAAGAGACACCATATTGATGAACTTTTTTTAAGCGCTGTAGTGCGGGGCTGTTAATCAAATCAAGTAAGATAGGCTCATCAATTTCCATATCACCATAAAATGTAGAAATAGATGCTGCTTGCAGCGAAAGAGAAAAAAAAGAACAGAGTAAAAATAATGTCAAAAACTGTTTGAAACAAAGCATTGGTTTCCTTTTTATTAAAAAAAACTTTAAATATTTTTAATTTCCTTTTCAAGGTTTTTGTTAAAGATTTTTTTTGTAATAAAAAATCAATGTTTTTTAATTAAAAAAAAGCGATAATTTTTTTTTGTTTTAAAAATATAAAATAAAAGGGTTTTTGTTTGATGTTAAAAATAAATACTGAAAATAGTTCATTAATAATTTCCACAGAAGAAAAAAAGAGGGCCGAAGACCAAGCCACTATCTTGATTCAAAAAATCGTTAGGGGATTTCTTGCAAATCGGCAATGTGTTAAAACTAGAGAAGAGGTGATTAGCTCTGCCCAATTTGAAAGTGCTAAAGAGATGATTAAAACTGGTAGCTATCTTTATTTTCCTAGAGCATCTAGTGGAATTACCAAGGTCTATTTTCCTACAGATCTACCCTTTGTGCTTAAAGCAAGCGGGTTGGATAAAGGCTATGTCCGTATTCAGCAAATGAAACAAGCCTTCAATTATTGCAAACAAAAAAAATTTTCTGCCCTTTTCGTCCCTCGAGCAATTTTGCACGGTATATTTATTATTGAAGAGCGTATCCCTATCCCAATGGATTGCCACCTTCAACAACAAATTGGACTCTATTTAGAAAATCTCTCTTTGTTTGAACAAGTTGCTAAAGAATTGGTTTTATTTTTATCTGAAAATCGCCTGTATGACTTAGATAGTGGTAAACAAAGTGATCCTTATGCCTCTATTTGCCCTTATCCTCCTTTGCGCTATGATAATGTGACGCTATTTATTGAAGAGAAAAAAGATGGCAGCGCTACTATGGGCAAAATAGCGCTTGTGGATTTAGAAAAATATTCAAAGCTTTTACGCAAAGTTACCAAACAAGATTTTTTGCGTGGTTGCTACATTGCTTTGCGTTTTTTTCCTCACCATTTTGAGACCATGTGCGCTGCTTCTCAGGAACTGGGCATAGTTTTAACAGAACAAGAAAAAGAAGGGTTAATGGTAGTGAAAAATCGTATGATTGATTATTTTCACTTGATTTATCAAAAACATAAAGATTTTTTAATTGACCGTCAAATTGGATTAGAAAATGCGGCAAGCTTTGCAGAGATTTCTAATTTTCGTCAACAACAGATCAAAGATTTAATTAAGCCGCAAGTTTGTGAATGGTTGCAAGCATGTTACGAACGAAGTTTAGCGGAAGTAGAGTGCTTTTTTGATGCCCATTTTTCGCTTTTTTTTCAAGCAGCAGTTGAGCTCATTGTGTCACACTTAAATAAAGCAGAGTTTGTTCCAACATCTACCCTGCAGCTATTGCAAATGAGAACGATTACCCACCAGAGTCTTACAATTCCTCTGTTTTCTAGAAAGTTTACTAATGGAAAGATTTGTCATCTTCCTATAGAGGGATCAGAAAAATATTTTAACTTAATCAGATCATCTTCAGATGCAACTGTTGCTTCTCCCTTTCAATTTGAAAATGTAGAGGAATTCCAAAATTTTGCCAGCTTCATTTTAGAGCAGATTTATATGCAATTCAAAGAGGGCGGAGAAATTGCAGATTTTCTGCCTAGCGTTGGTGATGAATATCAAAAAAAGTGCTATCTTTTTGTCTAAAAAAGGCAACGCTTATTAACTAAAAAGGAAGCTAAAGCCCTGATTGATCAGTGCGCCTTTAGCTTTCATCCAAGGCTTAATTTTTTCGCTTTAGCAGCAGCATAATTAATCCCTTCTTTAATTTTGGAATAGGTGAGTTTAATTGCCTATTCCAAAAAATTAACTCTTTTTTGGTTGGATCTTTATGTCTGGTTAATATTTTTTTTGTCTAATAGATATTTCATCAACGCAGTGCGCATTTAATAAAAAAGACTCTTAATAATAATCGGCTTTTTTTAAGTTCTTTAATCATAATCAAACACTTAAAATAGCCAAAAATTTTTGCACTGGTTGATGAAAGATAAAAAATCATCGCACTTCTTTTTAGTTTTTCAATGGGCTTAAATAAAAAAATTTAGCTCAATAGCTCGTACAGATCTTGCGCAGAGAAGCTAGTGGCAGAAGAGCTCTCTTCAAAAAGCTGCTCAATCACTTTTTTCTTAGATTCTTTGAGTTTCATGATTTTTTCCTCAATGCTTTCTTTAATGATGAATCGTTTGGCAACCACTACTTTTTCCCTTCCCATGCGATGGGCCCGGTTAATAGCCTGCTCTTCAACTGCCTCATTCCACCAAGGGTCGTAAAGAATTACCGAGTCGGCAGCGGTTAAATTAAGCCCAACGCCGCCTGCCTTTAAACTAATAAAAAAAAGCATGGGGCCGGCAGCATTTTGAAATTTATCGACCTCTTTTTCTCTTTCTTTAGTCTGGCCATCTAAATAGCAGTAGGGCCAGCCATTTGCATCAGCCTCTTTTTTCATGAGCTGCAGCATTTGAGAAAATTGACTATAAATGAGCGCTTTTCCTCCTTCGGCAACAATTGTCTCTAAATCTTTTTGCAGCGCTTCCATTTTTAAAGAGCGCGCAGGCTGGCCTGTCTGTAAAGAAGAGAGAAGGAGGGGATGACAGCAAATTTGACGCAACCTTAAAATTGCTTCAAAAATTTCGATGCGATGTTTGCTAGCTCCTTCTAACGAAACTTTTTGTAAAAGATTTTTTTGATAGCTGGCTAAAAAATCGTCATATAATGCGCGCTGTGTCTCGTCCATCTCTATAAAAATTAGTTGGTCGATGCGTTTAGGCAGTTCCGTTAATACCTCCTGTTTAGTACGTCTTAAAATAAAAGGCGCAACCTTTTTTTTGATAGCTTTTAAGTGGCGAGAGTCTAAAAGTCCTGCTTCCACCTCTTTTTGAAAGGTCTCTAACTCTCCTAAAAGGCCGGGAATTAAAAAACGAAAGTGAGACCAAAGCTCGCTGGCATGGTTTTCTATGGGAGTACCGGTCATACAAAGCCGCATTTTTGCTTGGAATTGGTAAAGAGTTTGAGCGGTGAGGGTTTGAGAGTTCTTGATCTCTTGCGCCTCGTCTAAGATCAGACAATGGTAAGTTAGCTGACTCAGTAAAGCTGCATCGGCGCGCATAGTGCCATAAGAAGTTAAAATGATAGAGAATTTTGCCAAGTCCAAGAGTCTTTGGCTGCGATTAGGCCCATGATGGACAATCACCTGAGAACTAGGTAAAAACTTTTCTAGCTCCTTGCGCCAGTTAAAGAGCAGCGAAGTTGGGGCGATAATGAGATGAGGCTCTTTTTCTTTTAGCTTAGATAAAAGCGCAATCACCTGTACGGTTTTGCCAAGTCCCATATCGTCTGCTAGTATTCCGTGTAGCTCAAAGCGATGCAGAAAAAAAAGCCAATTCAAACCAACTTGTTGATATCTTCTCAAACTGCCTAGAAAAGTAGAAGAAGGAGGGGCTTCTTCAATGGATGTAAAATCATCGATGCTCTCTTTTAATTTTTTTAAGCTACAGCTAAGGCTTTTGGCGTCAAACAAAGTGACTAGCTTGCCAATGGTTTCGCGCTGCAGGCAGACTCCTTCTCCCATAATTTCGCCCTCTTGCGCTAGCTGCTCGAGCAAAGGTGAGTCTAAAGGATCGAGTAGCCCCACTTGATGAGCAGAAAGAGCGACAAACTTATCTCGGCGATTAAAAGCGCCTACTACTTGGCTAATTTCTGCTTTGAACTCGCCAAAAGAGATAGCCCCTTTTACTTGAATCAAATTCTCTTTTTCGCTAACGGTTAAATTTTGCTTTTGTTGCCGTATAATTTGGCGGCCCTGATAATCTTGGAGATTCCAACCGATTTCTAAAAGAAAAAGTAGACTTTTAGTAATTAAATGAGTAGGGCAATAGTAATAAGAGTTTTGCGTTTGTTTAAGTATAAAGTCTGTTTCTAAAAGGTCTTGTTCCCAATTTTTTTCGCTTTGCAGCTCTCTTTTTATCCACGCTCCACTTTTGGGCTCTTTTATTTCGGTTTTTAAGTCCTGTAACAATACTTTTACTCCGCTGCCATAGTCCATCCAAAGATTGGCGAAGGCGCCTAAACGATCTTGTAAAACCAAAATAGGTAAAGGAGATTGCTTTTGGTTTAAACTCGCCAGCGCCTCATCTTCTATCCTCAGGCGGGGGCCCTCTTCCTCTTCTTCGACCTGTTTTAAAAAGGCGTTTATTTCTGCCCCTTGTAAAAGCCACTCATTTGAATAATAAGCTTTTTTCAGCTCTTTCCAAGCAACTTTAGTATCAATTCTTTTTAGAGCAATCCCGGTAATAAACCAGGCAAAACGCCCAGGTCCAATTGCATCGCACTTTGTTAAAGCAATTTCTTTGTTTTGCCACTTCAATTTTGCTGTTAGGCTCAATGCTTGACTTTGCGTAATTTCTCCTTGATAATAGAGCTCTACAGGAGTGTAAAGATCCACCACTAGTTGTTTATTATTAAAATAGAGTCTTTGCGTTTCGGCCAGCTTTTCAATGATAGCAAGCGCTTGAGCCTTAGAGATATGAATTAAGTGGATGGGCATTGATTCAAGATGAGGCGTGCGCCCACTTACTTTTTGTTGATAAAGGCCCTCTTCTTTTAAAAGAAGTTTCAACAACGCTTGATCAGCTATGTGGAGGCCCTTTGCGCGCCATTGAGCGAGCGTTAGACCGCAAAGCGGAAGGGCAATGATTAAATAGTCTTGTTCTGCGGACTGTTTTACGATAGTAAAAGTTAGCGGAGACATCAAAAAAACTCCTTTTTATTATTAGCCAACCATTAAATAGGATTAAAAGCGCATGAGCAAGCTAAAACTATGGCAAAAAGAGTGGGAGGAAGCAGAGGCAGAGTGGGAAACGCAGCGCCAGTGCGCTGCAAAAAAACGTCCTATCCAATCGCTAAAAGTTTTACCAAAAATGGCAGGAATAACAGCGGAAACGGCTAAGTATTTAAAATGGAAAAGTTTATGGTGGATAATCACAAAAGACCATCAAGGAGAGATAAAACGGGGAATAAAAAAACGCCCTTTTTTCTATTTAAAAGAGCTCGTTCATTCTTTATTAAAAAAACAGTCTTTTGAGCGCGAGGGAGACTTTTTTTTCTATGGGGTAAGCAATTTAAAAGAGTTCGAGCAGCAACTGCAAAATCCGGCAGCCATTTTAGTTTTAGGTTTCTCTTATTGTCATAAACCATTTGAATGTCCCTCAGGGCGCTTTAACGACCAGTGTCAAAATGCTCCTGACCATTTTGCCTGCCAACAATGTTTTATTGGTAAATCTTTACAAGCCTCTAAAGCCGGTAATGTGATTCCTTTGCTTATTCCTACGGTTCACTACATCGGTGGCAAAATTTTTGATGTAGTTCATCGCTATCCCGATCGGCCTATTCTCTTTATCATCACTGCTTGCGAAATGACGCTGAAGATGTTTGGCGACCTAGGAAACATGGTGAAAATTAAAGGTATTGGCGTGCGTTTAGATGGCCGTATTTGTAATACAATGCAGGCATTTGCCCTTTCTGAAAGAGGAATCAAGCCTGGACTAACCGTTGTATTGCCAGAGACACAAAAGAAAATTTTACAATTAATTCGGCAGCGAGTAGAAGTAGTTTCCAAGAGTTGCTAAGCGTCTAAGCCTTAAAAAAATTTTAATAAAAGCGCATTTGCATGAAAAAAAGAGAAAAAAGATGAATCCTTGTTTTGTTTGCAAATCGCCTTGTTCAACCAGTATTGTCGTAGAGCCTTTGTTTGAACTAGAAAGTAAGCAAAATGACTCTGTGAAACTTCGTTGTGACTGCATCTACCATCGCTTTTGTTTGCAGTCTATTATTCAAAGTCAGCTGCAAGGATCGCAAGCTCCCACATGCCTGCAATGTAGACGTTATGTGGAACTCAAGCAGCCTTCCGTGCAACCTCCCTCTGAAGAAACGCAATATTTTTTTGACCTGCATTTTTTGCTTCCCTTTTTCTTTGAATGGGCGCTCAAGCCTTAAAGTAGTGATGTCCTTTGCGAAAGGGTTTGTGAGGGTTTTGATGATGATAAGGGCGCACGCGCGGCGCTTCTTTACAGCTTTGGCTACAACAACCGAGATGTTTTTCTAAACAGCTTGGGCAGCAAAGAAAAAGGTGGTTACAATCCATATTAGCACAGTTATAGTAGCTTTCGCTAGGCGAGTCGCAAGCATGACACTTGCCAATTACTTCGGTAGGTTCATCACAAATAGGCACGGTTAAACGATCATCAAATACAAAAACTTTACCAAGCCAATGTTCCTTTCCCTGTTTAAGGCCATAATTAATAATGCCCCCATCGAGTTGGTAAATTTTTTCAAAACCGCCTTTTTTCAACAAAGAAGAGTAAAGCTCGCAGCGAATGCCTCCGGTACAATACATCATTACCGCTTTTTTCTTTGGATCTACGCGCTTTTTTAGCTGCTCAGCATATTCTTTAAAATCGCGAAAGGTCTGGCAAGGAGGACATTCTGCTTGTTGAAAGCGGCCTACCTTCCACTCATATTCATTTCTAACATCTAGTACAAGCGGATCTGCATCGCTTTCTAGCATCTCTTTCCATTCTTTTGGCGATAGATGGTCACCGCTTTCTTTTAAATCGACCTCTTCATCTAAGGCGACGAGTTGTTTGCGGTACTTGATGGTCTTTTTGGGAAAGACATTTTCATGGTGAGTGTGAATTTTAAAATAAAGATCTTCGAAAAGAGGATTGGCATGCATCCATTTCATATATTCTTCGGCATCTTCTTTCGATCCGCTCATTTGCCCGTTGATACCATTTTCTGAAATATAGATCCGCGAAGTTAAATTACGTGTCTTAAAAAATCTTTTATGATCGGCAATGAAGCGGGGTGGATTCTCAATGCAAACAAATCGGTAAAAGGCCAATACAAAAAAAAGGGGAGAAGATGCATCTATCACAGCAGTACTCTTTTGCAAAAATAAATAAAATTAGAAAATTAAATAGTTTTGATTATAAAGAAAAAAGGTTTTTTGAACAAAAACTTTTGCCTGGTAAAAAAAAGAGCAAGCAGGAATAATAAGATTTAAAATAATTACTTATATTGGAGAGGATAAGATGGCAGAAAAAGAAAATCTATTGCATTTAGATGATAACAACTTTTCTACAGAGATCGCTTCTGGTCTTGTTTTAGTCGATTTTTATGCTACTTGGTGCGGGCCTTGCCGTATGCTGACTCCTATTGTAGAGCAGCTGGCGGAAAGCGAAAAAGGGCATGCGAAGATTGCTAAAGTAGATATTGATCAAGCGCAAGAGACTACAGCAAATCTACAAATTACTTCTGTCCCTACGCTAATTCTTTTTAAAGAGGGTAAAGAAGTAAAACGCGTAGTAGGCGTAAAAGACTTTGACTATCTTTCAGAGTTAATTAAAAGCCATAGCGAATAGAGCTTAAAATGGCAAAGGCCCTAATGCTTTTAGGTTGTTTCCTTTTGGCAATTGGGGCTCTTTTATTTTTTCTCCCTTCCTTTTCTTTAGGCAAGCTGCCAGGAGACTTCAGTTTTAAGACAAAAACTGTGCACTTTTATTTTCCCTTAACGACTAGTTTGTTCATTAGCCTTATTTTTTCTTTATTGCTTTATCTTTTTACTAAGAGCTAACGAACATTTTTCTTTGCTAATTAGCGGTGTTTAATAAGAGTAATGATATCAATGGTCGATTTAGAAAGAGTTTGATAGGCTGCTTGATTGCTGCGAACGGTACCGCGATTTAGTCTGGCCATCAAGTTGAGAAGGCGGCGAAACTCTTGATTAATCTTTTCTTCGGCAAAATTTTGAAAAATAAAACGATGAAAGAAACGGGAAATTTTTTTGAAATGGCGTTGTAGCCTCTGCCTGGTCTGTTGTTGATCTAAATTATTTAAGATAAAAGCTCTAGCTGTTTGATTGATTAGCTGCTCAAGAGAGCGGCGAAATGGTGCAAGATTTAAAGAGGGGTTGTAGCGTTTGACTGTTTTTACCAGTCTTGCAATTATGCGACGCCCTAATTGATTCATCTGCGTAAAAGAGGCTCTTCTATTATTTAACAGAGGGAGGGTAAGGACTTCGAAGAAAACAAACTCTGCAAATCTATCTTGTAATTCTTCAAAAATAGTAGCGCAGCCCTGAGCGCAAGGCGCGCATGGGGCTAGCAGAGCAGGCTTTACTAAATGCGCTTGTAGTAGCTGAGGTGTCTGCGCCTTTACTTGCAAAAAAATGACAAAAAACGAAAAAAAACAAAAAGCAAGGATCGATTTTGATGCGGCCATTTAAAAACTCCTTAATAAAGAAAGGCTTTTCTATTAAAAAGTTTTTATAGCAGCGATGGACCATTTATACAATCATAACTCGTTAAACGAATGTTTTTAAATCTAAAAAGATAGGAGTGTGATGCGTAGCAAAAGAGCTCCCATAAGGCCCTTGTTGTTTGCCAGTAATTTTATACTTTAAATAATCAAATGTATGGCGATAAAAATAACCAAAAGAAAAAGGGTTATTCTCTAGTTGAAACCAAGTAAATACTTCATTATCCTCTGTAATTTGGCTAAATAAAAATTCTTTGAAAAAAGGTCCGCGTACACCATATTGTTTGGCATGCTTATCAGAAGGGTGAGAGGAGAGACGCTCTTTTTTTGCATTCGTAGGAATCTCTACTGCCCATTTTTGGTAAGAAAAGCCTTGGTCTCTCAGCCTAACATGAGCGCCTTTTAAAATTTCTTCTAATTGTCCCTCTTTTAAAGCAAAGTTTTCGAGCAAATATTCAATGATTTCTTTTTCCTCTTGTTTGCAAATGGTCAGTTTTTGCAATAAAAGAGACTTATTAATCGACTGCATAGAGCATAGCTGAGCATGCGCAAGAGGAGAAAACTTTGTTTTTAACCGCTTTTCTAACCTTGCTAAATTTTTTTTAAAAAGGAAAGAAAGAGTTTTTTGATAACCAACTACTGATAATTCATAAAAAATCATCGAAATAGCGCTGATTGCAACTAAAGCCGCTCCTATAGAAGCTAGTTTCGCAGAGAAGTTATTTAAGGAAACTCGTGGTTCTTTTGTCTTTTTAGCTTTTTTATTTTCGATAATAGGTATAGAAGATTGAAATTCAACTGTGTTCATTTAAATAAAGAGTTGTTTTTAATTTAAAATTAGTTTTAATAAGTAAATTAATATTATGAATAATCAAAGTTAAACATTAATAAATCGAATGTTAATTTTGTTTAAATAAGCAGAGAAAATAAAGCGGCTGGAGCTCAAGAAAAACTATCGATTAAAACCGTTTGAGTCGCTACAATAAACAGGCATAATAGTAAGAAAGTAGCGAAAGCGAATCATTAACCAGAGAGATCTATGTTTGGAGAAATTATCCAAGAAAGTTTTGATGACAGAGAAAAAAGAATTTTAAAGTTATGGGAAGAAAACCATATTTTTGAAAAATCAGTCGAAAATCAAAAAAAAAGTCCCACTTTTACTTTTTACGATGGGCCACCTTTTGCTACGGGCTTGCCGCATTATGGCCATCTTTTAGCCGGTACTATCAAAGATGTAGTTCTGCGTTATAAAAGTATGAAAGGTTTTTATGCCCCTAGGCGTTTTGGCTGGGATTGTCATGGTATTCCCGTAGAAAGCGAGATCGAAAAAAAATTTGAGCTTTCTGGAGCGCCGGCTATTGAAAAATTTGGCATTGCTAATTTTAATGAAGAGTGCCGCAAAATTGTAACGAGATATACTTCTCAGTGGCGCTCAACAGTGACACGTATGGGACGCTGGGTAGATTTTAAAGCTACTTATATGACAATGGATCCCTCCTTTATGGAATCGGTTTGGTGGGTGTTTCAACAGCTTTATAATAAAGGGCTAGTTTACGAAGGCCTAAGGGTGATGCCTTTTTCGGCTAAATTAGGCACGCCGCTTTCCAATTTTGAAGCTTCAGAAAATTATCGCGAGGTAGATGACCCTTCTATTACTGTTGCTTTTCAATCCAAAAAGATGGCGAATCGCTACTACCTTGCTTGGACCACTACCCCTTGGACGCTAGTCTCTAACTTAGCGCTAATGGTAGGGCCAGAGATAGAATATGTAGAAATCCTCGATCACAACTCGCAAAGACAGCTAGTTTTAGCCCTTAGCCGTTTAGACGCCTACTTTCCCGACTCAGAGCAGTATACTGTTTTAAAGCGTTTTAAAGGAAAAGAGTTAGAAAAAGAGAGCTACATCCCTCTTTTTGATCTCTTTAGTGATCGCGCAGAAAAAGGCGCTTTTAGAATTCTTTTAGAAGAGTCGGTTTCTGCCGAAGATGGGACAGGTGTAGTACAAGTGGCGCCGGCTTTTGGCGAAATTGATTTTTACGTTTGTCAAAAGGAGGGGATTGAGCCGGTTTGCCCTATCAACAATAATGGCTATTTTACCGCTGAAGCCCCTTTATACGAAGGAGTCCATTTTAAAGCTGCCGATAAAGAGGTCATTGCTTATCTCAAACAGACTAAAGCGCTTTTTCGTCAGGCCACTTTTAGACACCGCTATCCTTTTTGTCCTAGAACAGACACCCCTTTAATGTATAAAACGGTAACTACTTGGTTTGTGGCAGTAGAAAAGCTGAAAAAACGGTTAGTGGAACTCAATGAACAAATTCACTGGACTCCTCACCATATTCAGCTTGGAAGATTTGGCAAATGGCTAGAAGGAGCAAGGGATTGGAACATTAGCCGGAATCGTTACTGGGGCACTCCTATACCACTTTGGCGTTCTCAAGATGGAGAAGTTTTAGTAATAGGTTCTATTGCTGAACTAAAAGAGCTAACGGGAAAAGAGTGTTTGGATCTTCATCGCCACTTTATTGATGAGCTTACCATAGAAAAAGAAGGGAAAATTTACCATCGCATCCCGGAGGTGTTTGACTGCTGGTTTGAATCGGGCTCCATGCCTTATGCGCAAAACCACTATCCCTTTGAAAATCAGGCCCTTTTTGATCGTTGCTTTCCGGCAGACTTCATTGCGGAAGGAATTGACCAGACGCGTGGTTGGTTCTATACTTTACATATATTAGCAACTGCTCTTTTTGATGCTCCTGCTTTTAAAAATGTCATTGTCAATGGCCTCATTCTTTCTGAAAATGGCCTGAAAATGTCTAAGCGACTAAAAAACTATCCTGACCCCGAAGAGGTGATTAAACAGTATGGAGCAGATGCAATTCGCCTTTATATGCTCCATAGCCCTGCGGTAGTAGGAAGCGATCTCTCTTTTGCTAAAAGTGGGGTGGAGCTCACCTTAAGACAAATCATGATTCCGCTTTGGAATGCTTATGCTTTCTTTTTAACCTATGCGCGCATTTACAACTGGCGCCCTAAGGAAAAATTTTTAGAGTCAGATCAGGTAATTGACCAATGGATTGTCTCTTTACTTCATCAGCTAATTCAAAGTGTCGAGAAAGGAATGGATGGCTATGAGTTATCTAAAGCGGTGGAGCCTTTTGTTCACTTTGTAGAGCAGTTGACCAATTGGTACATTCGTCGCTCTCGTAGGCGTTTTTGGCAGACAGAAGAGACTCTTGATCGCTGCCAAGCTTTTGCCACTCTTTATTACGTTTTAACAGAGCTAGTCAAAATAGCAGCTCCTTTTATTCCTTTTATTAGCGAAGCGATCTATCAAAATCTGCGTTATGCCGAAATGGCGCAATCAGTGCATCTATGCTCTTTTCCCTCTTATGATAAAGAAAGACGCGCCGAAAAACTAGAGGCAGAGATGGACGCTGTACAAATTGCTGTAGGTCTAGGACATGCTCTTCGTAAAGAACATAAACTAAAAGTACGCCAGCCCTTAGCCACAGCGCACATTTTATCTGCAAATAAAAACCTGCTTGCTTTTTTAAAAGAACAGCAGCATTTGATTGCCGACGAGCTCAATGTAAAAGCGATTCACTTTGGAGAAAATGAGTCAGATTTTGTAAAGCTAAAAGCAAAGCCTAATTTCCGTATATTAGGTAAAAAGCTAGGTAAAGAGATGCCTTTAGCAAAAAAAGCGATCGAGACAATCGAGCAGCAAACGCTTTTGCGCTTTTTAAAAGAACAGACTTTAACAATCGAGGTGGCTGGAAGGTTAATAGAGTTAAACCATGAAGAGATTGAAGTAGAAAGAGTCGTTCATGAAGGCGTCATTGCTTTAACCCAGGATGAAATTACCATCGCTTTAGAAACAGAGCTAAGCGACTCTCTTTTAATGGAAGGGCTAGCCAGAGAAATAATCAATAAAATTAATACTATGCGAAGAGAGGCTCAATTTGAAGTGACGGATCGCATTGTAGTACAAATAGATTCTAGCGCAAAGGTAAAAGAGTGTTTTGAGCAATTTGGCTTTACTATTAGCCAAGAGGTGCTAGCGAATCAAGTAGACTTTTGCTCCTGTCAAGGTAGCTTGTGGGACTTAAATGGAGAGATGGCAACGATTGCCATTCAAAAAGCTTAAAGTCTTCAAAAAGGCCTTAAATTTTTTTAAGGCCTTAAAATAAAGCTAAAAATTTCTATTGGTTTAAAATATGTTATTGGGATTTGACAAGTAGAATAGAATTGATTTGTCTAAGTTCTTCTTTTAGCGCTTCACTCCAAGCAACTCCCCACTTACTTTCAATATGGAGCGTGGCTAAATGGTGACTTGCCTTATAAAAGTGAATCTCTACAGGCGTACTACCTTTAAACTTAGCAAAATAGTTTTTTAGTTGCAAAACTTGGCTAAGTTTCATTCGGCTAGCATCCACATGAATCAGAAGCGGCATCATCTCTTTTTTTTCTTCCTTTGTTTTTTTAGCTACGCTATTTTTGTCTTTCATCAGAGACGTTTTTTGAGCAAACCGCACTGCCATCTGTTTTGCTTTATCGTAGGCGCGATCACAGGCTTCAATCATACTATCGTTGGCCTGCGTGAGATCATCTAGCCAGCGGCAACTTAATTTAAGACCATCGGGGTTGCTTTTATCTAGCTGCAAGACAGCGTATAAAAGTTGTCCTTCGCAAAGGAGTGCGCTGCTTTGTTCATAAAGGTCAGACCAGATAGGCAGTTCATAGCGAGCAATTCCATCGCTTACAATAAGGATAGCAAATTTTCTTTGAGATTTATTAGAGAGCCTGACTTGAACAGACTCTACAATAAAGGCTGAGCGAAAGACTGCATCGTGCTCTAGCTCTTCTAGCCTTCTCAAAGAGATAGAAGAGAGTCTTTTTAAGATTGTTCGATAATCATCCATAGGATGGCCGGTTAAAAAAAAGCCCAAAAGCTCTTTTTCTTTTTTTAGCAAATCTTGCTTGGAACGAGGCTGTTTGACTAATGGAGGAGAGGCAAATTTTTCTTCGCTCGTTTCTCCTAAAAGCGAAAAGAAAGATAGGACGCCAAGGCTCTCCTCTTTTTGTTCCTTAACCACGGCGCTATGGATGGCATCTACAGATAAAACAAGTGCATCGCGGCTCCAAGAAGTAAAGTCAAAGCAGCCTGCTTCAATGAGATTTTCAGTGACTTTTTTACCTACTTTTTTAGTATCCATCCTTCTAAAAAAATCATACAGTCCCTTAAAAAGTCCATTTTTGGTTCTTTCTTGTACAATAGCTTGTACGACGCCAGATCCCACTCCTTTAATTCCATTCATGGCAAAGCGAATTCCACTGCTAGTGGCCTGAAATGTTTCACCTGCCTCATTAATATCAGGAGGTAAAATTGTAATTCCTAAACTTTGGCAATCGCGAATAAATTTGGCTACTTTTGTTAAATCATCTCGATCGCAAGTCATCAAAGCTGCCATCCACTCTTTTTGGTAGTTGGCTTTTAAGTAAGCAGTGACATAGGAAAGATAGCCATAGGCTGCAGCATGCGATTTATTAAAGCCATAAGCGGCAAATTTTTCCATTTTGTCAAAAATGCGCATGGAAGTTTGTTCATCGATCTGATTTTTTAAGGCGCCTTGTTTAAATTTTTCGCGTTGTTCCGCCATTTGTTTGAGATCTTTTTTTCCCATGGCGCGCCGTAGCACATCCCCTTCTCCCAAGGAAAAGTTTGCTAGCTTGCTAGCAATTTGCATGACCTGTTCTTGATAAACCATGATACCATAGGTTTCGCTCAAAATATCTTTCATCCAGGGATGGTCATTTTCAATCTCTTCACGGCCATGCTTGCGGTTGATGAAAGAGGGAATCATATCCATTGGGCCAGGGCGGTAAAGCGCTCCTACCGCAATGATCTCTTCAAAGCGATCGAGATGCAGCTGGCGAGCAAGCTCTTGCATACCACTGGACTCGAGCTGAAAAATGCCTGCTGTTTTTCCTTGGTTGATGAGCTCAAAGGTTGCTTTATCGTTGAGAGGAAGGTTGACCCAGTCAATGATTTTTCCGGCGCTGGCTTTAATCGCATCTACACAAATCTGAATAGCGGTTAATGTTTTTAACCCTAAGAAGTCTACTTTTAACATGCCAACAGCTTCTACTGGTTTCATAGAGAACTGGGTAACGGGCATATCTGAGTCTTTAGCGCTGGCTAAAGGAATTAAATCGGTGAGGGGAGCGCCGCTAATAATAATTCCTGCAGCATGAATACCGGTATTGCGAATCGACCCCTCTAATTTTTTAGCAAGGTCAAATAAGCGCGTCACTTCTTTATCTGTCTCATAAAGCTCTTTTAAATCGAGCTCTTTTTCCAAAGCTTTTTCTAACGTAATATTTAAGTCTTCGGGAATGAGTTTGGCTAGCATATTTACTTTCGCCAAAGGAACGCTAAGCACCCGGCCAACATCTTTTAGCGCCATTTTGGCTTTCATCGTACCAAAAGTGATGATCTGTGCAACGTTATCTTTCCCATATTTTTGCAAGGTATAGGCAATGACTTCGCCTCTTTTTTCCATACAAATATCGACGTCAATATCGGGATAAGAAAGCCTTTCGGGATTAATAAAGCGCTCAAAAAAAAGATGAAAGCGCAAAGGCTCAATATCGGTAATCCCAATGAGATAAAGAACAATGGAACCTGCTCCCGAACCCCTTCCAGGACCCATAGGAATGTGGTTTTGCTTTGCCCAGTTAATAAAGTCCCAAACAATGAGCAGGTAATCGCTCATGCCTTTAGGTACGATGATACTCATTTCGTAATTTAACCGTTCTTCTACTATCTGCAGGGGGTCTTTATCGGGAAAAAGCTCTTTCACTTTTGCCAATTTTTCGGCTGTATAGCGTTTAGGAATCCCTTCGCGGCAAAGTTTCCAAAGATAAGATTCCACCGCCCCTGCTTCTGTTGGCTGCTGCTCAAATTTTTCTTCGCTGGCAGGTGGCGTAAATATGGGATAGTGCTTTGTCTTAAAGTCCACTTCAAAATGGCACTGTTTTGCAATAAGCGACGTCTGTTCTAATGCCTCTTTTTGATCTGCAAAAAGCGTCTCCATCTGCTCGCTACTTTTAAAATAATATTCATGCGAAGCGTAGACCTGCCTTTTAGGGTTGGGCACGCGAAATTTTGGATTGCCATGAGAATCTTTTTCCCAAAGCTCACACGGCTCGCCAGACTGAATATTCATCAAAATTTCATGAGCGCGCCAATCTTCTCTTTCCAAATAGTGCACATCGTTAGTAGCTACAAGAGGAATAGAGCGGTTTTGGCTTAAAGCGATTAGATTTTCATTGAGCTTTTGCTGGCGTTGCATAAACTCTTCATAGTTTTGTAAAAGCCAGGTTTCGTGAGAAAGTCCATCTTCTTTAATCGCTTCGCTGCTCATCTGATGACGTTGTAGATCTAGATAATAATCTTCTTGAAAAATTTTTTGATAGCAATCAATTTGTGCAGCTACCTTTTCAGGACTACCATATAAAATTTCATGCGCTAAAAAAGTTCCCAAACTACCTGTAATACAGATAAGCCCTTCTGAATATTCTTTGAGGAGCTCTAGATCAATACGAGGGTAATAATAAAAACCTGAGAGATAGCCAATAGAAGAGAGTTTACAAAGATTTTTATACCCTTGCTGGTTTTTTGCTAAAAGAGTCAAATTGTAGCCGGCGCGCATTCCAGGCAACTTCACTTTTTCAGTGTGGGCAGTAGGAGCAACGTAAAATTCACACCCCATAATGGGTTTGATTTGCTGACTCTGACACTCCTTATAAAAGTCAATAGCTCCAAAAAGATTACCATGGTCAGTCAGTACCATGGCTCCCATTCCATAGGCTTGACCTTTTTTCACCAGATCATGAATAGACGGAGTGGCATCTAAGATAGAGTATTGTGAATGGAGGCGTAGGTGAACAAAATGAGACATGTTTCCAGCTACTTTTTGTCTGTAAAAAAAAAGCGATTTCTCGCAGGTAAAGTAGCGAGCTTGCTTAAAAAGATTTAAGTTTAAAAGAATAGCTTAGCAGAAGAGAGTAAAATTCTCTAGGCTAATTTTTCAAGCTAATTTTTTTAGCGAAGAAGATCTTTTGAAGCGATCTAACTCTTAATTTTTAGTAACTTTACTTGCCGAAACAGACCACAGCGGAAGTAGCGCTAATAGCGTGATAAGACAACAGATGGTCATTGCTACAAAAAAACCTTGCCAGTCAAATATTTGGGTAATGGCCCCTAAAGGATACCCAGCAAAAGCTGCTCCAATATAGGCAAAAAGGCCTACAAAACCCACAGAGGTGGCCGCCGCTCTTTTATGGGAAAGTTCAGCCGCGGCTAGGCCAATCATCATTTGAGGTCCAAAAACCATAAATCCAATCGTAAACATACAAATAGAATCCAGCCACATATAACCGACGGGAACAGACCAAAAAAGAGCGATGGCTAAAAGCATCCCTACAGAAAAAAAGACATTAACGGGGCCGCGCCTTGCCTTGAAAAAATGATCCGAAGACCATCCAGCAGATAGGGTGCCAAAAAAACCACCTACTTCAAATAGAGAAACGCAGCCGCTTGCTCCGATACTACTATAATTTTTGTTTTCTATTAAATAAAGAGCAGTCCACTCATTGATACCTGTACGTACGGTGTATAAAAAAAAGTAGGCCAGGGCCAGCAGCCAAATATAGGGGTTTTTGATTACAAAGCGCATAAGGAGTTCGCGCACCGTCAGCTCTTCCCCATTTTCTGCTGCTTCTAATTTGTCGACGTAGTCATGCCGATATCTATCAATAGGAGGAAGGCCTAAAGATTGCGGAGTGTCTCTTAAACGATTAATGAGAAAAAAGCCGCCTAAAATACAGATGGCCCCGGGAAGATACATAGCAAAACGCCAACCATAATATTGCAGAGCAAAACCTGCTACCCAAGGAATTAAAAATCCCCCTACATTATGAGAAACGCTGCATGTAGACCACCAAGAGCCTCTTTCGGAATGAGAATACCACTGCGTTAAAAAACGTACGCATGGGGGCCAGCCAAATCCTTGAAACCAGCCGTTTAATCCCCAAAAAAGAGCAAAAACCATTAAGGAAGAGGAGAGGCCAAAAAATAGATTGCAAAGCCCAGTCAAAATCAGCCCGCCTGCCATCATATAGCGAGGATTGACCTTATCTTCCATCACACCACTGGCAAATTTACTAATGCCATAAGTGATGGACAAGATACTGCCTAAAATTCCCAGCTCACTTTTGGTAAAGCCAAGATCGGTAATGAGGCCGGGCATTGCAAAGGTAAGGCTTTTTCTAGTGAAATAGTAAAGCGCATATCCAATAAACATGGAATAGAGAATGCGAACGCGCCAGTATTGATAATCTTGTTCTACTTTAACTGGATCTTGAATTTCTGGTAGATGGGCAGCAGGTTTTAAAAATGAAAAAAGTTGAATCATATATTGGCCTGAAGCGTTGCAAAACTTGTCATCTTCATGAAATTTTTATCTATACTTGGGGCTTAACCATTATTTGTATGTTTTTATTGGTGCAATAGAGACATGTAATAGAAAGCCAATTATTAGATTCTGTCAAGAATTTTTTAACCAACGAACCGTAAATTCCCTTCCTTCAGGTGGGGGATATAAGGTGGCTAGCTAGGCGTCTTTTGTTGATCTATATATTTTTTTACAATTTCTAGCGGGGCGCCACCACAGCTAGCT
>CATLPS010000005.1 GCA_950054535.1 uncultured Chlamydiae bacterium
TTTTTTTTTCTTCTTGCCAAGACCAATCGTTTCTAAACCATAGCGTTGGCAGCAGCTGCAAACTAGCGGGCTGAGCGGCGCGGTTCATTACTGTTATTTTAATATAAATCTCTTTAGGGGAGGCTTTTGCATATTCTACAAAAAGATCAAAGTAGCGATCTTCATCAAAAATATGAGTATCGAGCAGCTCATATTCAGGCTGCTGCCGATTGCGTTTTTGGTTTGTTTCTACTAAATCTTGATAAGGAAATACTTCTTGCGGATACTTATAAAGATACTTCATATAAGCGTGGCTAGGCAGATTATCTAAATAAAAATAATACTCCTTTACATCTTCGCCATGATTTCCTTCTTTACCGGTTAAGCCAAAGAGGCGCTCTTTTAAAATAGGATCTTTTCCATTCCATAAAGCCAGCGCAAAACAGAGCTGCTGCTGATCATCGCAAATACCTGCAATGCCATCTTCTCCCCAGCGGTAAGCACGCGAGCGTGCGTGGTCATGAGGAAAGTAGCTCCATGCATCTCCATCTGCGCTATCATCTTCTCGTACAGTGCCCCACTGTCTTTCACTTAAATAAGGGCCCCAAAGACGCCAAGGAATTTGCTTTGTATCACTTTCCTGCAGCCTAATTTCTTCTGCAGTTTGCTCTTTTTTATCCATTTTTTAAAAATTTTATAGGCCGCCACTAGCGTGCATAAGGCCGCCGTCGATAAAAAATGTAGATGCTGTGACATAGCTAGCCTCATCGGATGCTAAAAATGCCACGAGCTGGGCAATTTCTTTAGGTTTTGCCATTCTTTGTAAAGGAATTTCTGACTGAAGTTTTTTCATTTTTTGACTGTCTTGCATTGTAGAGGCGTTGATAGGGGTGGCCACCGCTCCAGGTCCAACAGCTGCCACTAAAATTTGATGAGGCGCTAGCTCTAGAGCGCTTGTGCGAGTAAGCATGCGCATTCCTCCTTTAGAGAGGCAGTAGGCAATATTGCCAGGCATGGGCCAATCTTCGTGCACAGAGGAGATATTAATGATGCGCCCGGCAGTACCTTGGCTAATCATCTGCTTTGCTGCAATTTGCGTTCCAAAAAAAGCGCTCTTTAAGTTAACCTCGAGCACCTTATCATACTCTTTTTCAGTAGTATCTAAAATAGAGGCGCGGGTTTCAATTCCTGCATTATTGATCATAATATCCAAATGGCCAAAATGGCTGACGGCGCTATCTACAAGCTTTTGAATCTCTGTAACTTGGCTAACGTCTGCTTTTACACCTATTGCCTGCGTTCCCAACGCCGCTACTTGACGCTCTAACTCTTCTGTTGCTTGCGGATGGCAGACATAATCAATCACCACCTTTGCTCCATCACTTGCCAAAGCTAATGCAATACTTGCGCCGATACCACTATTGCCGCCCGTGACGATAGCAACTTTACCCTTTAGATTCATTTAAAACCTCCTGTGAGTAAAATAGAAGCTCTACTTTTCTAAGGCAATTTCTTTGGCAATGGGAAAGTCAATGTCAGGGTCTGTAATATGGTTAAAATAATTGGTAAACATATTCACCATCACAAGATAGATGATTTCTACCATCTCTTGGTCATTCACTCCTGCCTTTTTTAACTCTTCTACTTCATGGCCAGAGACCCTACCATTTTTTTCTACTACTAATTTAGCAAATTTTAAAATAGCATCTTCTCTTTTCTCTTCTGCCTGGGCTTGGCGCGCATGCATCACTTGTTGCTCCTCTAATCCCAGTTGTTTGCTGGCTGCGCAGTGGGCGGCTAAGCAGTAATTGCAATCATTTTCTTGGCTTACAGCTAGGGCTATTTGCTCGCGCAATTTAGGGGCTAATGTCATTTTTTCTGTCTGCTCACTAAGCGCTAAAAAACCTTTTAACGCAGCTAAAGAATTGCCCATATTCAAAAAAATGTTAGGAACTTTACCAAATTTTTTTTCGATTTTTTGATAGACTTCACTCAGCTCAGGTTCTGCTTGTTGCAGGCTTTTTTTAACGACTCTAGCCATTTTATCTCCTATTTAAAGTTGGTAATTATAGGGAAACTTAAGCAGATTTTAATGGTAAATAAAATCTGCTTAAGTTTTTTAGCGATTATAAATGAATGGTAGGATTTGAAGAGGAGATTTGATCGGCTTCATAGCGAGCTTCTTCATTAATGCCTGTAGTAAAAAAACTGCCTTCTGCCATTTCAGTAAGTTTTTCATCTGCCTCTTTTTCTTCATCTAAAGAAGCTTGCAAAAGGTCAATGACTTCGCTAAAATCAATACGATCATCTTTTTGCCAATCTTTTAAACAATTAGCCAGCGCGCAAAGCGATCCATAACAAGTAATTTCGTAATGCTCTACTTTTTGGCAGGAGATGATAATCGAGGTGTCTTTAGTACTAGGACTTAAACTTTTTTCACAATACTCTTTGCCTTTTGCTAAAATGTCTTGCATGACAAGGCACTCTGCGCCAGTAGCATTTTCGTTTAAAACTTTAAAAATGGATTTTAATCTTTGTAGCTGTTGTTTTGTCTCTTCTAAATGATCGCTAAGTCCCTCTTTTAAGTCTTTATGTGAAGCATGTTGAATCATGGAAGGAAGGGCATCTATAATTTGATTTTCAAAATCAAAAGCCTCTCTCAAAAGGTCTAAAAAGAGATTGTAAAAAGAATTTTTTTCCATTGTTTCTCCTTAAGTTTTAAAGTATTGCTACGTTTTTACGCCCTAATTTGGATGCTAGCTTAAATAAAACTAATAGGCAATTAATTATTTAATTTAGCGAATAGAGTCTTGCCAAGTTCCATAACTTTCTCTAATTTTTCCTTTAGGTATACTAAAACCTATGAGTAAAACTCCCACTACTAAAGCTTTCCAAGTAACCACTTCTGGAGCACTCATTAAAAAAGGAAGAAGCAAACAGAAACTGCCTAAAACAACGTTAAAAAACCGGGCTGTCCTAGCAACTTCTGCAAAAGAAATCATAGAAGTCGTGATGGTCAAGGCCCCTAAAATATGGCCAATATTGACCGCTGTGGTATAAGGTCCGCTATGAAAAAGTAGCCATATTCCTAGCCCCAATGATACAATCAGATTCCAGGGAAGCGAAATTCCTTTTAAACCTGCGGAAAAAGAAAAAGAGGGTTCTAAAGAGAATTTTTCTGGAGTGGAAGCGGAAGGAGATACTCCTCCATGCCAAAAAAGAGGCCAAAAAGAGTGTCCCTGCAACATACTAGCCCTTAAAAACTGCACTGTTGCAATGACTTCGTCCATTGTTAGAGCAATCATGGTTAACATGCAAGCCGCGGTTAAAAGGCACCAAAAACACCAGGCGCCTACTAGTAGAGGCTGCAGCATGATTAAAATAATACTAGCCAGGCCGGCAGGAATAACGAGCAAGCCAAATAAGGCCACCATCCAGGGCATCGTGCGCCATCTTCTTACTCCGCCTTTAGCTCCCAGTAGCGCTTCCATCGTATAGACAAAGGCACCCAGGCCCGCATCAGAAATGGGAAATGCTTTTGAAACAGAAGAAGTGATCACATTAAGGGTACCGCTGCCAAAGACTGGATCCCACATAGTATCAATATAACCCAGTTGAAAAGCTGCCATATAACGGGAAAAAAACCAGCAGGCGCAAGTAAGACAAATAATGGGAAGCCGCTGACTCCAGCAAGAAGGGTTATAAGACCAACCAGGCGGAAAAGCAGCTCCGTCATCTTCCATCATACCAGGAGTTCCTGGAATCAAAAGAGCAAATGCAATCACAGCTGCGCCTGTTACTGTATCATTAAGGTAACCAAAAGCAGTAGGAGACCAAAAAAAAAGTGGGGCCAGCTGTAGCCACACTCCAATCAAACAGCAAGCCCAAGGGGCCCAAAGACGTTTAGGGCAAAGAGAGAGCCAGCCAAAAAATATCAGTGCAACTCCACTAATGAAGTCGCTTAGCATGATCTTAGTAGAAATTTTTTCAAAAGTAAGCAGATTGGCAATTAGCCAAGTTCCCAAAAAGATGAGAACATAGTAGGCCCAAAGAAATTGGCTATGCTGCTCTTCCCACTTTGATTTTTTCTCTAGCTCTTGAAGTTTTAAAGTACTATTCATCGTGCTGCTTCTTTTTTAGCCACTTAGGCGCTTTTAAGTCGTTAGCTTGGTACCATTTTAAAGGATTTTCTTTTAGATCTTTAATCATGATGGGTAAAGTACTACTTAAACGTTTTTGAGGGGTCCAATCTAATAGCTGATGAATATGAGTGAGATCAAGCACATAATTATCATCGGCGTAATCGATCATCCAGGGCTTGATAAAAGAGTCTGGGAAAAAGGGGAGGCGATCTTGCATCCAAGCACCGACTTTAGCGATGATTTTTGGGATGCGATAGGTACTAAGGGGCTCATGATAAAGGAGCTGGCTAATTTGGTTTTGTAGCTGATCATAGCTTAAAGTCTCTTCTTCCCCGACTAGCATCACCGTTTCTTTTGGCAGTAAAGCTCTTTTTTGCACGCAAATCCACACCACTTCAGCCATATCATCTAAATGTAGAAAAGAAGTTCCATGAGAAATATCACCAGGCAAGACATGGCTAGTAAACTGTTTTTCGTAGATTCTTTGAATTTGATTAGAGATGGGAATGGAGTGACACTCGTCGTCGTAACAGCCCGCAATTCTTAAAATGACTGATGGAATCTCGTGATGATTCTTTGAAATAACAGCCTCTGTTTCAATTTTAGAACGAGGATATTCCCAGGGATCTGTAACCAAAGGAGAGTTTTCATTAATTTTTTTAGGTGGATCTTGTGGTTCATGAATTAGCATGGTGCTGGAAAAAAGAAATTGCTCTGTAGAAAAATTTTGCACGGCCTGCAGCAGATGCTTGGTTCCCTCTACCGTAATTTGCTCATATTTTGCCCACTCTCCGCCGGTAAAATTGTAATAGGCAGCCAAATGAACAACAGAGGCAATATGGTCGCCATATGTTTGTTTGATTTGTTGCATCGCGGTTTGAATACTATCTACCGAGGAGACATCCATTTTAATAAAGGCAAAATTAGCAGGAGTAGAAGTTTTGGGAGCGACTAGGTCTAAGCCAATTAATTGATAGGAGCTATCTTTAAAACGCTCGATCACTTTTGTGCCAATTCGCCCACTACAACCTGTAACTAAAATAAGCTGGTTACCTGGGTTCATTTTAACTCCTTACTGTAAGATCTATTAATGATAGCTAAACCTAATGAAGTAAAGTGTAGGATGTCAAGAAAAAAATTTAAATGAACGAAAAGGTTTTTTAACAAATTGAAATGGCAAAGAGTGAAAAAAGTGTAAAAACTAACTCCTTTTATCCTGCCTCTTTTAAGACAACTCCTTTATAGACTAATGCTTTGTCGGGATCGAGCGTAATGAGTTGCCCTTCTTTTAAAACGCTACAAGCGGCATCTGCCCGAAGCAAAATAGGTTTATTCATTTCAAGGGCTGCTTTTTTAGCAAATTTTTCCGACTGAAGATCATTAATATGATTTTGTAAAATAACTCCAAGGCATTCTTGCATGAGGGGTAAATAGCTTTCATCGCACTTGATAATCACCAATAATTTTCCTCTAACGGCGTAAGGTTCTATTGACTCAGGAGAAAGAGCAATCGTTGCTTTACCATGGACATAATTTCCAAAGCCTACATGTCCTCTAACTAAAACATTTCCAATGCTTTCTACAATCATCATATTTGTAGTTCCCGAAATGCCAAAAGGAGTTCCGGCGGTTAATACCACTAAATCACCATGAGTAACTAGATGGTTTTCTAAAGCAAATTGACTAATAGTTTTAAAACCTTCTATGAGATTATGGGATTCTTCGGCTAAATAGGGAATGACTCCCCAGCTAAAAGCCATTTGGTGGTAACAGTGCTCGTGTGAGGTCATTGCCACAATAGGCATTTTGGGTCGCAATCGCGAAATAAGCCTGGCAGTAGATCCTCCTCTTGTGAAGGCGAAGATAGCTTTGGCATGCGAGCTGTAAGCTGTTTTTACAGTCGCTAAAGTTACTGCAGAAGGTACATCATGGTAAATTAAAGGAGCGTGTTGATCAAAAAAAGTGCGATAATTAAAATCTTCTTCTGCTTCTTTTACAATATTTCGCATCATGTTCACTGTTTCAATAGGAAAATTTCCAATAGCAGTTTCTCCCGATAGCATCACAGCAGAAGTGCTATCATAAATAGCATTGGCAACATCAGAGGCTTCGGCGCGCGTGGGCCTAGGGTGATGAATCATCGATTCTAGCATTTGTGTAGCTGTCACTACAGGCTTTCCAGCAAGGTAGCTTTTACGAATCATCATTTTTTGTAGACGAGGCACATGACTTAAAGGAACTTCTACCCCAAGATCACCGCGGGCAATCATAATGCCATCGGCTGCTTGTACAATACTATCAAAGTTTTGCACTCCTTCGCTATTTTCTATTTTAGCTACCACTAAAATATCTGGCTTACCTTCTGCAGCTAAAAGATTTTTAATCGCTAAAACATGTTCGGCGCAGCGTACAAAGGAAGCGGCAATCACATCGATATCATGTAAACAGCCAAATTTAATATCTTCTACATCTTTATCTGTCATCGCCGGCAGGTTAAGACTTACATTGGGAATATTTACCCCTTTACTTGACTTTAAAAAACCTGGATTATCAATTTCTACTACTACTCCTATGTCTGATTTTTCCACTACTCTCGAAGAGATATAGCCATCGTCAAAAAGTACTTTAGCTCCAATGGGAAGATCTTCTAAAATATGGCTAGGAACAATAGAGGCGGCCGTTTCATCTCCAATTACCTCTGTTTTTACAAGATGCCATTTTTGGCCCATAGTAAGATGGACGAGATTATTTTTAATTTCACCGAGTCTAATTTCAGGCCCCTTGGTATCTAACATAATAGCTAAAGGAACTTTTTTAATGGTGCGCGCTTCTTTTAATAAGTGAATTATTTGTAAATGACTTTCGTGATTGCTATGACTAAAATTTAAGCGGGCTACATCCATTCCTGCATCAATGAGCTCCAAAATTTTATCAAGCGTATTGACAGCTGGGCCCATGGTGCAGATAATTTTAGTACGAATCATAGAACTCTTTTCGTTTAAGTTGATTTATACTCAATTTAAGCGGTAAGAGTTTTTTTGACAAACTGAATTCTAACAGTTAACAACAGGAGCTTTTACTTTTGTAGCAGCAAAATATTTTGCCTAGTTGCGCTATCGCTTTTTTACTACCAAGATAAAGCTTGGTGATTGTCCATAATAGTAAAGAGGCTACATAGCTAACGCGCATACAAAGCCAATTGAAAAACTTTCTTTTTTTTGTATTTTGTTTGCCTACTTCTATCTCTTGGGTAATGTGATGAGAGTCGTGAATAGAATACATATCGGCATGGGCTCTAATAAATTTTTTTCCAGTAGGAGAGCTTACTTGATAATAACGCATGTTATGATGGTCTACTATTTCGCCCCAAAAAGGAACTAAATCATTGGTCTGCGTAAAGAAATGAAATTCTGGCAAGGGGTGATCATTTTTCTGGGTGATAGTCGCACACTCAGGAGAAAAGCCAGGCGCTCCATATGCCATCATTTTACTAACGTAGCCAGGGAAATGAAGAGCTGCTCTTCTAGCTAGCGCTCCGCCTAAACTTTTTCCATAAACAAGCGCTCGGTTTTGTCCCTGATTTGTCTCTTTTATTAGCCATGTATCCATCTGCTTTTTTCCTTTTTCAAACAACTGGCCTCCTACGGTCGGATCTAGATCAGCAAGTAGACTGACTAAAAAGCCATCATCGGTACAGTAAGTTGTTCCTTTGAAAAGTAATAATGGAGGAGCGCAGCTATTTTTAGCTTTAAGCCCATAAAAAACATAAGGAGAAAGGCCCTCTTGATAAGAAACTTCAAGTTTTTCTATTTCATAGTCCACCATTTGCCATTCATTTTTTATTTGCATAGGCACTTGTAAGCTACCATTAGCCTCTGGATCTAAAAAAGGAAGAAGTGCTAAGAGTTCTCCAATAATTACTTCATAATGAAAGGAATGATTGCTTTGTTCTTTAGCTTGTTGAAAAAGGTCTTTTAAAAGGGATTGAACAAGCTCTTTTGCTTCTGTTAAAAGCGCAGAATTTTTTTTCCATACTACTGCTTTTGCTGCGCTTAATAGCAAAGGCAGGCCTAAAGAGAGAGTAGATGCCCCCTGCATCACTTTTAATAGTTTTAGCTGCACCTCTGTAGTTGGTACAAAACGATTTTTCCAAGGAGAAAGAGAAGAAATTACTTGGCTATCTAAAAAGATGCTGTTTTCTCCTGTTTCTTTTGCTTGGAATTCTATTGGAAATAGAGGGCTTTGTAATGAATTCATGTTAATTGCTTAATTTAAATATTAAATATAATTTTTAGCGTAATTATAATATTTAATTATAAATTCATTATAAAGAAGTAATTAAATAAATTTATTTTAATAAGGAGGGGAAAGGGAAGAGCGCACTTGCCTGATGCCAGTATGAGCTAAATGGATGGCAAGAAAAGAGGGAAAAAGAGGAAGAGAGAGAAGGCGATGGGCAGAAGTGGTAGCTACTCTTTTCCAAAATTTCTTTCTAATCACTAAAGTTTCTTCTAGTAGCGTATGGTTAGGGTGAGTAGAGTAAATATAGGCATGGGCAGAAATGCCGTTTTTGTTTCTTTGCGAAGAAAGCTTATAATAATGGATGTTGGGATGTCTCAAAGGCATATCCAAATAGGGAATTAAATCTCCTTTTTGAGAAAAAAAATGGATAGCTGGCAGGCAATGATTAGTTTTCTTTAGTTTTCTTACCGAATAGGCGGGAAAAGCAGGGGAGCTATAAGCCATTACCTTAAAAACTTTGTCGCAAAAACGAGTGGCTGTACAAAGAGCTAGCTCTCCTCCTAAACTTTTTCCATAAATAACCACTTCTTTTTCTTGTAAGTTTAGCCACTCTTCAATTTTGTTTTTTCCTATTTTAAACAAAGTGGTGCCTAAGGCTAAAAGGGGATTAGTATCGGCTACTAAGCTAAGAGAAAAACCTCGATCGGTGGGATAAGTAGTTCCTTTAAAAAGAAGCAAAGAGGGAGCTAAAGACTCTGAAATCAAGCCATAAGCTACGCAGGGAGAGCCTAGCCAGTTTGGCGTTAAAAGAATTTCTTCAATAAAATAGTCCACTAACTGCCACTGCTCTTCCATTTTGATAGGTACTTGCACTAAACTGCCAGGTTCTGGGCGCAAAAACGGCAGCAACGCTAATAGATCCCCAATAATGACTTCAAAATGAAAGGACTCTTCGTTCGTTAGTTCTTTGTAAGAGAGATCGGAAAAAAGATCGTAAAAAAGAAGTTGCAAAAGTTCTTTAGCTTCTTCTAAAATTTCTAGGTTTTTTTCCCATACAATAGCTTTCAGCAAACTTTTAGCTCTTGATCTCTCTATAAAAGTAGGCATTGTTCCTTGCAGTAGCTGAAAAAAAATTTCTTGATTAGGCAAAAGAGGGGGAAGATTGGGCGTCCAAGGAGAATTAGGACTGACCAACACTTGTCGGACAGCCTCTATAAAAGGTTCGCGATCTTGCAGTGCAAGTTGGCTAGCCCGATAACTTTTTTTTAATTGATGAGAGGTTTTGTAAAAAGAAAATGCTAAACGGGCAATCGATTTTACTTGTTGCTGGGAAAGATCAGTATTATATTCTGTAAAAAGATACTCTTCTACAAATTGATAACAAAGATTTTGCCGCTGGTCTACTTTTTGCATAAACGCCTTGCTTTAAGTAGTTAAATCTTAAATTTTGACCATAGGTCACTAAAAATTTAATTACAAGCGGCTATAAAAATATTTTAAATATGCTTGGGTTTTTTATTTACTTTATAAATAATAAAAGCCGCTCCCACTAAAACTCCTCCTAAAATAAGTGTAGTGATCATCTCATCGACAGGAAGAGTAAAGCTTGCCAGCATCGCCAGCCAGTAGTTACCAAAAAAATAGCCTACTGAAAGAAAGAGACTTACCCATAGTAGAGCACCTAAATAGGCAAAGATTGCAAAATCTTTATATTCTAATTTAGAAGAGCCCGCTGCAAAACCGGTAAGATGTCGAACACCTGGAATGAAGTAGCCAATTACTAAAGTCCATTTGCCAAAACGTTCGAACCAATCGTGCACTTTTTTCAGCCGTTGATCGGTGAGTCCTACATATTTTCCATACTTTTTTAAAAAATAAATGCCTAAGGTTACTCCCATCAAATAACTTACTGTAATTCCCAAAATGCTTCCACCTAAAGCAGCTAAAATTGTTTTGGGGATACTTACTTGTTGATTTGACATTAAAACACCTGCGAGCACCATTAAAGTCTCTTCTGGAACAGGCAAAGCGATGATTCCTAGTGCTAACAACAAAAAGAGGGCAAAGCTGCCATAATGTATTAACCATAAAGAAAAAGTTTCAGCAGTAGGGAGAAATTCCATAAATATCTAACCTTTTTCTGTTAAAATTGATAAAATTTGGTTAATTAATTTTTATTGGGTAAATGATCAAAAAAAGTATTTTTAAAAACTTTTAGATAGCCCTTAGTGCTTTGGCAATTGGCATTTTTGCCACGCGTATACCCGCTAAAAGAGAGGCCACCAAAGCTGCGATTACGCTTAATGCTAAAGAAGTATAGACCATTTGCCATTCAAATTCAAAAGAGATATAGAAGGGCCTTGTGAGACCTGGACCTGGCGGCATTAAAATGCCATTATTTAAGGTAGTGACCATGAGTAAATAGGTGCAGCTAATTCCTATTACCCCACCTAAAAATCCTAAAAAGATTCCTTCCAATGTAATTAGGCGCATCACATCCCATACCGACTCACCATTTGCGCGAAAATTACCAATTTCTTGTTTTCTCTCTAGCACAGAAGCAGAGACGGAGTTGAAAATACCTAGCAAGACAATCGATAAAATAATGAGCTGAATTACTTTAAATTGGGCATGAAGCCAATCGACGGAATGTTGGTAATAAACCTTATCCAAAACGGCAAAAGAGGTAGCTTCTAACTGAGGAAATTCTTTTTCAAATTTATCAGCAAAGCTCTTCCAGCCATCATCATTTTTAAGGCCTAAGGCGATCGATTCTACTTTTGTAGTTTTCAAAAGTTTTTGCGCAGCTTGGAGCTGAATGCGAAACATGCGATTATCATAATCTAAAGAGCCTGTTTCCGAAATGCCGGTCACGTTAAATTGCCCTTTAGAGACAGAGCCATCTACTGCAGTGGCAATTACCGTTACTTTCTCTCCAGCATGAGCCCCTAGTGCTTTCGCTAAACCTGCTCCTAGTAAAATGCCATCTTCTTGGTTAGTTAAGGAGACACCAGAAATAATACGTAGCCCATGAAAAAAAAGCGATTCTTGCTTGGCATCGACGCCTTGCCCCACGCCGCTTACCGCTTGCCCGTTTGTCTGAATTAAAGCCGGAAGAGTAACGCGTGGAAAGAGATACTCTACTTGCGGCTGCTGAATTAAGTAATTTTTGATTGGATTAAAGTTGTCAATCCAGTGGTTCCAAGGCTCTGCAAAAGCGCTCTCTCTATAATTTTTTGTGTTGATTTGGCCATGGCCATAATGAGCGTGAATGGTACTATCTTTGTATTGATTGAGCACTCCATGAATGAAGCCTTTAAAAGTGAATAACACCCCTGTACCAAGCGCTACCGTAAGTAAAATAGCCAAGGTGCGTCTTAAGTTTCTCCAAAGATTCATAAAAGATAAAAAAAGAACCATGATTTTCCAGATTTAAGTTTTTAAATGACCATCAACGAGATGAAAGCTTTTTTCAGCGTAAGATTGTACCATCGGATCATGTGTGGCCAAAACAACAGAAACTTGATGATGAGAGGTCATGGCTTTTAAAATTTGCATGATCTCTTTACCATTTTCTTGGTCTAGGCTAGCGGTAGGTTCATCTCCGATAATGACATCGGGCTTTTTGGCTAGCGCTCTGGCAATTGCAACTCTTTGCCGTTGTCCTCCGCTTAGTTCTCCCGGCTTTTTCTTGCGATGTTCCCAGATTTTTACCGCTTGCAAGCTCTCTTCTACCCTTTGAGTAATTTCTGCTTTGCCAAGACCTTGGCGCGCTAAAAAAAATGCCACATTTTCTTCCGCAGTAAAAACAGGAATAAGGTGAAATTGTTGAAAAATAAATCCAATTTGAAATTTACGCACCAGATTTTGCTGAGACTGATCCATTGTTTTTAAGTCTAGACCTTGAAATAGGACTTCTCCTTGCTGCACTGGTTCAATTAAACCTAAAAGGTGCAATAAACTGGATTTACCAGACCCAGAAGGGCCAGTTAAAGTGACTAATTTTTGCGCCGGAATTTCTAAGGTAAGGTTTTTAATTGCCCAAATTAGGTGGCTGCCAAGTTGGTAGTTGAAAGAGACATCCGTGAGCTGGTATAAAGCTTTTTTATGCATGTAATCTCTACTGTATCTAATGAATTTAACTCTTTGACTATAAAGAAATAAAATTTAAGTTTCAATAAAAACGCTTAGGAGTTTCATGACCTTTTCTTCCAATGCAAACAAGAGAAGTGACCACTTTGATGGAAAGAGGTTCTTTGTTCCAGGTAAAAAAATTACGCACTCTTTTTGGCAGGTGCTAAAGTGGCGGTTAATGGAAAAAAGGCCAAAATGGCCAAAACAAGTTGCGTTAACTTCTTTTGCGCATGATCATTTGCCTCCTAAAGGCATGCGTTTTACCTATATTGGACATGCTACTGTATTAATTGAAATAGGACAGTTTACTATTTTAACCGATCCTCATTTTTCTCAACGAGCCAGCCCCCTGCAGTGGATTGGACCTAAAAGAGTAACACCCCCTGGTTTAACTACTGAGCAGCTTCCCTCTATCGATCTCATTTTCATCTCGCACAACCATTATGATCATTTAGATCTTCTTTCTTTAAAAAAAATTTGCAACTCAAAAACTGTCATCGTTACGCCTTTGGGAAATGAGAAAATTATTCACAAAATATTGCCGGAGCAAAAAGTAGAGACGTTAGACTGGTATGAATCGCGTACCCTTTTTTCTACTCTTTTTATTCAGCTTTTTCCCGCGCACCACTGGTCGGCGCGCACCCCTTTTGACCGTAATTTAGCTCTTTGGGGCTCTGCTTTTTTTAAGGTAAAAGAGAGGAGCTTTTTTTTTATGGGAGATAGCGGTTATGATCCTTTGCTGTTTGCTGCTATTTCTCAAAAACTTGAACAGCCGCCTGAAGTTGCTTTACTTCCCATAGGAGCCTACCACCCGCGCTGGTTGATGTCTGCGGCTCACATGAGTCCAAAGGAGGCTTGGACAGCGTTTAAACAGCTAAAAAGTAGATGCCTTTTGCCTATTCATTACGACACTTTTCCTTTAGGCGATGAGCCCTATGGAAAGGCGCTGCCCTCTCTTTTTGCAGAGGCAAAACAAGAAAAAGGATCTGTTTTAGCGCTCAAAGCAGGAGAGTCTTTTGACTTAGTTACTTAAGGCTTGTGAATGACATAAGTTACTACCCCCCATACTTGAAAAAAAGAGTCGGGGTGGACTTCCATGCGATGAAAATTTGGGTTAGCAGGCTCAAGATAAACTTTTTCCTCTTCAATAATGAGGCGTTTTACCGTAAACTCTCCATCTAAAATAGCAACTATAATTTTATCATGCGAAGGCGTTAAAGAGCGATCTACTACTAACATATCTCCAGATAAGATGCCAGCGTCTCGCATTGATTCTCCTTCTACTCGCACAAAAAAAGTGGCGCAAGGATTTTTTACCATAAAATCATTGAGATCGAGCTCTCTTTCTATATGATCGTCTGCCTGGGAAGGGATCCCGGCTGCCACAGAGGTGTTAAATAAAGGAAGAGCGCAAACAGGCCCTTTTACAGCCGGATGGATAGAAACTACTGCTAAATTTAGAGGAGAAGAAAAAATTTGATTTTTTGTCATCGATTTGCACGTTCTTTAAATGATTATTAACATCACTATACATTAAATAAGCTATTTAAGCAGAGAAATTTTTTATTTGATATTTTTATCTATTTATATTATAATTTTTTAATCATTTTATAATTAATAATCGTAAAAAAAGGTGTAAAATGTCTCTTGATAATACTATAAGTTTTTTAACGGGTTGGTCGATTGGTTACTCGCAATCGCAAAGTTATGCAGGTGAAAAAGAGGTAAAACAGGGAGAAAACCATTATCTCTCTATTCCTCATGCAGTCAACCAAATCGGTCAAATGAGTGGAATGATTTCTCAATTAGCTAATTTTATTCCGCACTATCCTACGCGTTTGACAGTAAAAGTAGTAGCCAATATTGCTCCTCTTATTAGCCTACCTTTTTACATTGTAGCAGGCGCAATTAAACATAATGATTATGAAAAAATGACTTCTCTTTTAAATAGGGGAAGTACATTTATCTGTAACAATTTTCTAACCAAAAAAATTAATCAAGTTTTTCCTAAAAAAATAAGTGGTTTCTTATGTAAAAGAGTGGAGCTAAAAAAACCCCTCTTTGCTAAAAGTTTAAGCGCTCGAAAAATTGCAGTAGTTAATTTTTTAGCAAAACATAGCGCAAATTTTTGTGCGACCGTGACCATTATTTCCAGTATTGCCTTAATTTGCTTAGGCTCTCCGTATCTTGGCGGCGCTGCTTTAGCTGCGATGAGCTATACTATCATTGATCAAAAAGAATTTGTGCCGCGCCGCATTAGCCTATTTATGGAAACTTATATGCCTGTAGTAGCCAGTGTAGGGATGATAGTAGGTGGAACTTGGGTAATGAGCGCTTTTGGAGCAGTTTCGTTAGCCTCTTACTTGCTACCCTACGTACAGCAGCGGATGATTGCAAAAGTAGACGCTATCTATTGTAGAATTTTTGATAAACAAAGCGTTCGTTTACAAGAGATTAAGCGGCCTGTTAAAACCGCTGATTTGACTTATGAAAAAATTGAAACAATCTTACAAACCCCTATTTATAAATTCAAAGCTAGCCCAAACCACTGCGCAAAAAAGATCAAAACATTTACAAATTTAGAAAAAGATAAAGACTTTAACAAGCTTTTAAAGCAGTTTAATCAAATAAATTGGGAAGATAAATATCTCTTGTTAAGAGGAAAATTATTAGCTGATAATCAATTTATCGCGCACCTCAAAAAGCATTTTCCAGAAAAAGCACAACTTAAAAAGGAAAAATTCTATAAAGAGGTCGCTATGTCGGAAGGGCTTATTGAGACCTTAGCTTCTAAAGAAAAGTTAACTAAAGAAAAGTATTTAGCAGAATATCTAAAAAATAATTTTCAGATATTAATAGAAACTGTTCAAGGAAAAAGAAGAGTAAAAGGGTCTCAAATAGAGCTAAACGAGACGATAGAAGACTTAGCTATTATCAATGCTTATTTGAATCAGTTAAAAGATTCTATCTACAGTGAAGATATTTTATTAAAGATAGCGGTAGAAGCAGGAGACTACTGCGCTAGAGGAGTGAAGCGCGCGGCTATAGAGCTAGTAGACTCTCTTATAATGACTCAAGAGACTAAAGAAAGCGATCCTACAAAAAATTATCTTCAGTTTATGGAAGCTAAACTACAAGAAAAGCGAAAAATGATTTTGGAAGATGTTTATCAACAATTTATGGATACATTAAACCTTCCTAAGGAATTTTCTGAAGATGTACATGCGTTTGATATTTACCGTCTTTACTTTTCGTACGGCTTTTATCCTGTAACAAAGGCAGAAGAGCAAAGTTTAGGCCTAATAGATCTAGCTATGTGGAGATTTTACTCAGTGATACGAGATCACATGTATAAGGAGTATCTTAATAGTCTAGACGAAATCGTTGCAGAGGCAATAAAAGAGAAAGGCGAAATCCACTTTGCTACTTATATCAACCAAATGATCAACGAAAATAAAAATCTTACAGAAGAAGAAAAAGAGAGTTTGCTAGAGGACTTTGCTTCTTTTGAAGGAGATGTGGAAAAAACTCAGAAAAAATATCGCCGTTTGATGTTAGTTTCTATGGGAGTTATTGAACTTAATGCATCCTAACTTTTTTAATCTTTAATTATTATAAAACCTGGTACTCTTAAAAGTAATAGAAGTAAAACAAAAAACTTTGTTACTTTTAAGATGCGAGGGGAAAAATGCAGCGTTACCACTCTTTAAGCCAGCAAGAAAAAAGCGTGATAGAGAAAAAAGGCACGGAGTTTCCCGGAAGTGGAAAGTACAATCAGCATGACGCGCCCGGCCTTTATCTATGCCGGCGCTGTGATGCGCCTCTTTTTCTATCTACTCATAAATTCTCTTCTCACTGCGGCTGGCCCAGTTTTGACAATGAAATCAAAAATAGCATTCAAAAAAAAATCGATGCAGATGGCGAAAGAATAGAGATTCTTTGCAAACGCTGCGACGCTCACTTGGGCCACCTTTTCACAGGAGAAAAGCTTACTCCTTTGAATCAAAGACATTGCGTTAATTCTATTTCCCTTTCTTTTCTCTCTTCCCAGACCGACGATGGGTTTTTCAAAGCTTTTTTTGCGGCCGGCTGCTTTTGGGGAGTAGAGTATTTTTTTAAAAAGCTACCTGGAGTGAGAAAAGTGACCAGCGGCTATATGGGCGGAGAGATGGTCTTTCCTTCCTACAAAGAAGTTTGCAGCGGTCAAACAGGCCATGCCGAGGTAGTAGAGGTGGTTTTTGATCCAAGTGTAATAAGCTACTTGCAATTAGCTCAGTATTTTTTTGAAATACATGATCCCACTCAGCTCAATCAACAAGGGCCAGATCAAGGTAGCCAATATCGATCGGTAATTTTTTATATAAGTGTAGAGCAAAAGGAAGTTGCTAGCTCTTTAAAAAAAGCTTTAAGTCAAAAAGGACTCTCTATTACAACTTCTATAGAACCTGCAAGTACGTTTTATGCAGCAGAAGAGTTTCATCAAGACTATTATGCTAAAACAGGGAAAACCCCTTATTGTCATCACTATGTGAAACGTTTTTAAATTTTATCGTTATTTCTTTAAATTTAGTTAAATTTATTTTTTAATATGTCTTTTTTGAAAACACCAAGCTATCAAAAATTAAAAAAAATTGGTCAAGAAGATCTTTTAAAAGATTGGGATACTTTTACTTTTTTGCAGCAAGAAGAGCTAGCGCTTCAAATAGAACAACTAGACATTAAAACTTTTTTTCAACAAAAAAAAGCTCTTTTAAGCCAGCCAAATAAAAAAATGGCTACCCTTACTCCTTTTAATGAATTTGAGATAGCCGGCGTAAATAAAAGAAAAAAACTTGGGAAAGAGGCAATTGCCGCAGGCTTAGTAGGCTGTCTAGTCGTCGCGGGCGGTCAAGGCACTAGGCTTGGTCATTTAGGGCCTAAGGGCACTTTTCCCGTAACTGTTGTCCGGCATAAAAGTCTATTTCAACTGCTTTGTGAAAAGGTAAAAGCAGCGCAGGCGCAACTTCATTGTCAACTTTTAATTGCAGTGATGACATCGCAGAGTAACCACAAAGAAACCCTTTCTTATTTTATACAGCATCGCTATTTTGGACTAAAGCCAGAGCAGCTATTTTTCTTTAGCCAATCCTCCCTTCCTTTTTTAACTTCAGAAGGCCAGCTTTTTTTAGACTCTCAAGCTAAAATTGTTTGCGGTCCCGATGGCAATGGCTCCTCTTTGAAAGAGTTTATTAGCCAAGGGATTTGGTCAAAGTGGTATGAAAAGGGAGTGCGCTACTTAAATTATTTGCAAATCGATAATGCCTTAGCAGATCCATTTGATGCAGAGCTCATTGGCTATCAAATCGAGTCTTTAGCAGATGTTGTAATCAAAGCAGTGAAACGCGCAGACCCTTTAGAAAAAGTGGGAGTGATCGTTAAGTGCGGTAGTCAAGTAGAAGTTGTAGAATACTTTGAGCTATCAGACAAAGAGAGATTTGCCCTCGATCATCAAAAGCAGCTGCAGCATCCTTTAGCTAACATCAGCGCTTTTAGCTTTTCAATGCAAGTAGTTAAACAAGTGATCGAGCAAAATTTTGCAGATTTTCCTCTGCATAAAAGCTGGAAAACAGTAGGTGAAACTGACTCAAAAACTCTTTTTTCTAGTAAAAAACAAGCATGGAAATTTGAGCGTTTTATTTTTGACCTACTTCCCTTTATAGATAAAGTAGCGGCGCTACTCTATCCTCGCTGTCAATGTTTTGCTCCTTTAAAGAATTGTAGCGGAGTCGATAGCATAGAAACGGTGAAAACGGCTCTGCAAGCGTTTGATTGTGAAAAATTTCAAGAAATTACTAAAACTGCTATCTTGCAAAACCAAGTTTTTGAGCTTGATCCTCAATTTTACTATCCTACTGAAAAACTTGTAAAACAGTGGCAAGGAAAAGAGCTACCATCTCAGCCCTACATTGATTTTTATACTTAAAGAATAAAAAGCTCAAAAAATAAGTTTGTCTATTTCTTGAGCTTTTTAACGATTTATTGACTTAAAGCACTAGTTAGAATAGCGACTTTTTGTAGGAGCTACAGAAGATGCGCCATAACCGTTTTGACGAGGTTTACCATAAGAGGAATTACCAAAAGAGCTATTTTTACCGTTTCCCTTGTAAGAACGAGAAGGCCTTTCTGCTCTTTTTTCTCCTCTATTTTCTTGATAGCTGCCTCTTTCTTGCTGGTTTCCTCTGGGAGCGCTGTGGCCGCCACGTCCTCTGCCTGCAAAACCTCTACCTGGGCGCGAGCGCGGTCTTGATAGATGAGCTTCTGGTTTTGTTTGTGCTTCCATCCCTTCAATTACGCAAGGAGCGATAGCTTGTTCGATATATTGCTCAATCTTTTTTAACATCATAAAATCTTGAGGAGCGGCAAAAGAGATTGCTACTCCTTTTGTCTCTGCCCGGCCAGTACGCCCAATGCGATGCACGTAATCTTCTACATTCATGGGTAAATCAAAATTGATGACATGGCCAATAGCTTGTACATCGATCCCTCGGGCCGCTACATCGGTTGCCACCAAAATACGCGTTTTTCCTTGGCGGATACGTAGAAGCGTTTGCGTACGCTTATGCTGGTTCATATCGCCATGAAGAGCAGCTGCGTGATGACCAGACTCTTTTAAAATAGTTACCAGCTGTTCTGCATAACGTTTGGTAGAAGTAAAAATAATGGTTTGGTCTAAAGCTTGATTTTCCAGTAAGTGTTCAAGTAGCTGAAGTTTATGAGAAAGGTTATCAACAAAGTAGAGATTTTGTTGGATATTTTCTTTATTTTGTTTCACAGGAATTACGCTTACTTCTAAAGGATCTTTTAAAAGACGTTGCGATAAATTGTAAATGTTACCTTTTAAAGTTGCAGAAAACATAAGTGTTTGTACAGTTTTAGGTAGAGTTGCTGCTAACTGCTCTACTGAGCTAATAAAGCCCATATCTAACATACGATCAGCTTCATCCAAGATAAAAAGCTCTAAACGAGAAAAGTCGATGCGATTTTGTTCACAATGGTCTAAAAGCCTTCCTGGAGTAGCGACTAAAATTTCATAAGGGCGAGCAAGTTCTCTAATTTGCATAGGGTAGGGGACACCTCCAAATAAGCAAACTGTTTTCATGCGCGATAAAAACTTACTATATTTGACAGCTTCTGTAGCTACTTGCATGGCAAGTTCTCTCGTAGGCACAAGTACTAATACTCGTGGTCCTCTTCCAGGTAAAGCGGAAGGTTCTATCAGACGATTAAGGGTAGGCAGCATAAAAGCAGCGGTTTTTCCCGTTCCCGTTTGCGCCGACGCTCTAAGATCGCGGCCGCTCATGATCATGGGAATAGCATCTTGCTGAATAGGTGTAGGTTTGCTATAACCTGCTTGGGCAATTGCTTTTAAAATTTTGGGGTGCAAATTTAGTTCTTCAAAAGACATTTTAAACCTTTTCTTTTAATAATTAAAAAACAGTAGTGATAACAAAAAACAAAATAAATAAATATTTTAAGACATTGTTCTGTTGTAATAGGATTAATTACCAAGAAAAGGATAAAAAAATATTAAAGCCCATTTGACTTTAATTTTTTAAGCTAAAAATTAAGCAGCTTAAATTTTTTGTCGCTTCTTGCGACCGATCTCATTAAAAAAAAGCTATTTTATTTTTTTTAATAGATATGATTTCTTTATCGACGATTTTCGCATCAATCTAATTTTGTTTTTTTCTAAAAAAATGGACTAAAAAAACATTTTTTTGATCTTTGCCATTTTTTTATGCAAGCGACATAAACAGTATCTAAAAATATTACAAAAGTTTTTCTTTGCGCTCTTAAGTATAAATCAGCAAATCATTTAAAGATAGTAAGAAGTTTTCTTAAAGAATTTTATTCTTAAAAAAATAGAGTTTAAATATTTTAAAAATTAACTTTCCAGGTGAGCAAAATAAGGCGTGTTGCAAAAACTCAAAAAAAAAAGTCTTCTTAAAATAGCAAAATATTTTTCAGAAGACTTTTTTAATAAAAAATTAGCTTACCAGTTTAAATCTTTTTCATATCCTAAAAGGATCATCTCCTTACCAAGCTTTTTCTTAATACTACGTTTTTGCTTTTCTGATAAAAAGGTACGCCAGTTTCCTTTAGTAGCTCTTGTAAAAACTTTGCCCTCTTCTACTTGTTGCTCTCCGGTTTCTTTGTACATATTGGCAAGGACATATTGTTGCTGTTCAGAAGAGAGATCGAGCTGAATAAAACTAGCTATTTTATCTATTGTTTTTTTTTGCTTTTTATTATTTCCGCCGCCCTCTTTGCCTAAAAGTTCTTCATATTTGATCACTAAACTAGCAGAGTTAAGGGCCCAGCCAATGCGGCTTTTGTAAAAATCTAAGTAAGACATCCCTTCTTTAGTACCATAAATAAGAGAGTCTAACTGCTCCTGCAAAGAAAGCGAGTCAAAGTTTTTATCCACCACAAAGAAATCTCTTCTTTGATTATTTTCTACTTTTCTCTCGGCAAAGCTTCTCATATAAAAAAGATGAGATATAAGGGCATCCCTTGGATCGCGAATCACTGAAATAAGTTTATGCTGATATTTTTTTAAAGCTTTACAAAGCTTATCATCATAGGGTTGAAAAGTGCGCAAAATTTTATTTGTGTTACATGCTTTGGTAAGGTTTTGCAAAGAAATATCTTGGTTAATAGAGGCTTGTCCTGTCATAAGGTGCAGCGTATGTTGAATAAAGTGAGTTCCGCATTTGGGAATGACATGCAACGTAAATAAGTCATGATCTATTTGCCATTCTGTTTTAATAAAAGCCATTTCATAGGGTTCAAAGTACCTTTGCTCTTCGGTAGAAGAAAGAGAAAAAGAAAAAGCTGTTGCTCCAATGAGTAAAGCTGTTAGATATTTTTTTAGCATAGCATCTTCCATGGTTGATCATTTGAGTCATTTCAGCTTCTTTTAGCTTAAAAAAAGCTAGATTTTGACTTTTGGTTATTAAATTTTTTTTTGATAAAAATAAAAAAAATCTTATGGATAACAAATAAAATTTTTAATAACAACAAAAAAATAGCATTTTCTTTTTTAAAAAAGTGGGTGTCAAAATAAATGACAGAGCGGATAAAAAGAGCTGTCAATAATCTTTGATAAAATCGATAGAGAAGCCAAATCAAATTACTCTTAATCAATAGTGATTTGATTTGGTTTAAGCGCTGTTTTAAGCGGCTTGAGAAGCTGTTTCTAGCTCCTGAGTCTCTTCATTGATTAATGATATTTCACTTAGAATTTCTTTGCCGATAGTGATATGAAAATCATGGTTTTGCAATTTAGGTTTTAAGCCGTAGTGCATTCTTAACCTTTGCAGCGCTGGGGCGTCTGCTGCAAGTAGCCACAGCCGCTCTTTACCACTTGCTGTTTTTTTGTCTACGTAACGAAGCTCTTTTACCTCAAACTCAAACCACTGTCCTGCGTGCGTAAAATTCCAAATTTCTTTGGCAATCATTTCATCTTCATAAATCACGCTGATATGCGCTCCCATTTTTTTTGCTGTGGTAGAAATAGGAGTAAAATCATGCTGAAAGGGAAGTTGCTGCCATACTTGATCAATAAAGTCATTAGGAACATCTAAATAGACAAATCCATTTCCCTTTATTTTTAATTGACCAACTGCATTCACTTTTGCTGCAGTTTGTAAAATTTTTTCTTCTTCAAAAACAGTAAAATCTCCGCTCTCTTTCATCTCTTCTACTGATTCGTCAGAAAAATTAAAGGGAGAGATCTCTTCCGTTTGTTGCCATTGATCTGGAGCAGAAGGCATCTGCTTGCCTAAAGTAATATGATAGTCAAAATTTTTTAATTTAGGTGAAAGCCCATATTTTTGACGTAAACTTTCTAATTCTAAAGAGTCTACTGCTATTACCCAAAGTTTTTTAAGACCATCTCTAGTATGAAGAGTGAAACTTCTTATCTCTTTTATTTCAAAAGAAAATACTTCGCCAAGCTCTTCGGGAATAAGATTTTCTTTTTCATCAAAAACGCTAATATGGGCGCCGATAGAGCGGGAAGCAGTCGGCCTGGCTCTAATGATTCCTTCATGATCAAGTAAAGGGATCACTTCATCAATCCACTCATTGGAAACATCTAAATAGACAAAGCCATTTTCTTTTTGTTTTAATACGCCTTGATTAGCAATAGACAAAGCTTTTTCAAATGCAATAGGCTGGATTTCAACACGGTGGTCTTCTTTTGCTATTAAAGAAAAAGAGAAAAATAAGAGAAATAAACAGAATAACTTTTTTATATTAATATTCACTAGCAACCTCCATAATTATATGTTGTTGCCTTCAATATAATATAATATTAACAGAATAATATCAATTAGTTTTTAATATTAAATATTTATGAACAAACTATTTTTTAAATAACTAAATTGTTGTTTTTAATGTTTTTCTTGTGCAGCCTCTTAAGTTCTTTTGCTTTTTTTATTTTTAACCTTTATTATTCGTTTTAAGGCCAAAGACTGTAAGGAGAACTATGTTAGAGCAGCCTCATTTTTTTAAGGTTAACCAGCAAAAAGTGATCGATGAGCTAGGCGCTGAAACACTGATTCATTCATTAAAACAGATGATGCTTATTCGTAATTTTGAATTAAGGGCAGAAGCGGCATATCAACAAGGTAGGGTAGGAGGCTTCTTTCATGCCTACATTGGGCAAGAAGCCATACAAACTGCAATGATGCAGGCTCTTGGAAAAAATAATTGGTATACGACTTCTTATCGTTGTCATGCACTTGCGCTTCTTTTAGGAGCAACGCCAGAGGAGCTAATGGCAGAGCTTTATGGACGCGCTACCGGCAACGCTAAGGGAAGAGGCGGATCGATGCACTTTTTTACCGATAGATTATTAGGCGGCCATGGTATCGTAGGCGGGCAAATTCCCATTGCTACAGGAGCTGCTTTTACTTTAAAATACCGTGGTATAACAGAGGAGGTTTCTGTCTGTTTTTTAGGCGACGGGGCTGTTCCTCAAGGCTCTTTTCACGAATCTTTAAACCTTGCTTCGCTTTGGAACCTTCCTTGCATTTATGTAATTGAAAACAATAAGTGGGGAATGGGAACTGCCATTGAAAGGGCGGTAAGTGTTGCACGGCTTGCAGAAGATAAAGCTGCCGGCTATAATATGAAAGCATATACTGTGAACGGTAGTAATTTTTTTGACTGCTTTGGCGCTTTTCAAGAGATTTTTAAAGAAGTAAAAGAAAAACAGAGACCTATACTAGTAGAAGCAATTGCAGAAAGGTTTAAAGGCCACTCTATTTCTGATCCAGGCCTTTATCGCACTAAAGATCATCTAAAAGAGATCATGGAAAATGATCCAATTGCATTGCTACAAACGCAATTAATCAAAGCCAATTTTTTAACGCAAGCAGAGGCGAAAGCTTTAGATAAAGAAGCTCGCGAAAAAGTAGTCTTAGCGATGGATTTTGCCGACAAAAGCCCCTGGCCTGATCTGCAAAGTTTAGAAGAGGATGTATTTGCCCCACCTTCAAAAAATGTAGAATAAGGGATATGTAAGTGATGAGTAATATGCAAACGGTTGATATTAGAGAGGCGTTGAGGCAGGCGATCGATGAAGAGATCGCACGCGACCCAGCTGTTTTTATTATGGGAGAAGAAGTTGCAGAATACAACGGCGCCTATAAAGTTAGTAAGGGATTACTTGATAAGTGGGGCAAAAAAAGAGTCATTGATACGCCTATTTCAGAGCTGGGTTTTGTAGGTCTTTGCGTCGGTGCGGCAATGACGGGCCTAAGGCCAATTGTAGAGTTCATGAGCTTTAATTTCTCTTTTGTAGCTGCAGATCAAATGATTTCGAATGCAATCAAAATGTACTACATGTCGGGAAATCGCTTTCAAGTTCCCATTGTTTTTAGAGGCCCTAATGGCGCTGCTGCTCAGGTCTCTAGTCAACATTCGCACTGCGTGGAGGCTATTTATGGTAATTTGCCTGGTTGGCACGTCTTAGCGCCTAGTAACGCTTATGATGCCAAAGGGCTTTTAAAGTCTGCAATTCGCGATAATAACCCCATTTTGTTTTTAGAGTCAGAGCTCTCCGATGGAGATAAAATGGAAATTCCAATGCATGAGTACCTAGTTCCCATCGGTAAGGCAAAAGTAGTGCAGGAAGGAGACGCCCTTACATTAATCTCTCATAGTCGTATGGTAACGCTTTGCGTGCAAGCAGCAAAAATTGCAGCGCAAAAAGGGATTAAAGTAGAGGTAATTGATCTTCGTACTGTCAAACCCTTAGATATTGCAGCGATAGCCACTTCTGTGCGTAAAACCAATCGCGCTCTTTTAGTGGAAGAAGGGCATCGTTTTGCAGGAGTGGCTGCAGAAGTGGGTTTTCAAATTATGGAACACTGTTTTGACTATCTTGACGCTCCTCTTATGCGCGTTTGTCAATTAGAAACGCCGATGCCCTATTCAAAAGAGTTAGAAAAAGAGACACTCCCTAATGTCGATAGAATTTTAGCCGCTATTCATCAATTGATTCATCAATAGCAAACGAGGAATTGTATGCCTTTTGTTTTAACCATGCCAAAACTTTCTCCTACCATGGAAGCGGGAACTTTAGTCAAATGGCATAAAAAAGTAGACGAAAAAATTTCTGTAGGTGACCTTCTTTTTGAAGTAGCTACCGATAAAGCGACTGTAGAGCACAATGCCTTAGATGAGGGATGGTTAAAAAAGGTCCTTATACAAGAAGGGGAAGAGGCGTCTGTCAATCAGCCTTTGGCTATTTTAACAGAAGAAGAAAAAGAGAGCATTGAGGGCTTTGAAGTTACACAGCCGGTAAAAGAAAAAGAAACAAAAGATCTTGAGAAAGAAGAGCAGGTAAAAGAAGAAGTTTCTTCTATAGCGTCTAGTAATGTTTCTCAAGTTAGTCAGCCTACGCTGCAACCTAGCTTTACCCCAGAGCCCCCTTTACAAAATTATAGCTTTCATTTTCCCGAAGAAAATAGGAAAAATAAAGTACTAGCTTCTCCCCTAGCTAAAAAAATTGCAAAAGAAAAGGGCCTTGATCTATCTACAGTAAAAGGAAGCGGCCCTCGTAACAGAATTATGCAGCGAGATTTGGCGCTAGCTCAACCAGTTGGATTAGTGAATTTTGGTTCTCGTTCCTCTCCTTGTAAAACTCCTGGAAGTTATGCAGAAAAACCATTGACTCCTATGCGAAAGGCGGTAGGACAAAGGCTGCAACAATCAAAATCCTTTATTCCCCATTTTTATGTAAGCATCGATATCAATGCAAAACCTTTACTGGCTGTACGGCAAGAGCTGTTAGCTGGGCAAATTAAGGTGTCTGTCAATGATTTTGTTGTAAGGGCTTGTGCACTTTCCCTACGTGAATTTCCTGAAATCAACGCCGGCTTTAATAGCGTCAGTCAAAAAATCATTCAGTTTGAAACGGTAGATCTAGCAATCGCCGTGAGTTTGCCAGAAGGACTCATCACTCCTATTGTCAGACATGCAGATTATAAAAATTTAGGAGAGATTTCAGTAGAAATCAAAGATTTAGCTGCACGTGCGCGGCAAGGTCAGCTCGATGTTTCAGAATATAGGGGCGGCTCTTTTACTATCTCTAATTTAGGCATGTTCGGTGTGACTCATTTTCAGGCTATTATCAATCCTCCGCAAGCTGCTATACTAGCTGTAGGTGGTATCCAGGATCAGGCCGTGATAGTAGATGGTCAAGTGGCTGCAGGGAAAATAATGAGCGTAACATTATCGGTAGACCATCGAGTGATTGATGGAGCGGCAGCAGCAAACTTTTTACAAATACTTAAGAAAAAAATAGAAAATCCTAGCTTGTTACTTATTTAAAAGTTTTATTTTTTTTAACTACCACAAAACCCTGTGCTTTAGTGAAGGGGTATAAGGCAATAATTAGTGAATAGCAGGAGAAGCTGCTAGCTTAAGTGATGCATTTGTTTTTCTAGGCTAGTCAAAGAGTGAATGAACCTATCAATTCGTTTTAAAAGAACTTGGTTACGGTTATATTGCTCAAGGGGGATAGCTGGAATACCTCCATACTTACCGGCGCTTAAAGATTTGGTGACGCCGCTTTTTCCTGCAATGCTGACATGATCATCTAAATGAAGGTGACCGGCGATTGCCACTTGGCCGGCAATCACTACATATTTTCCTGTAGTAGAAGAGCCTGCAATTCCTGTTTGAGCTACAATAATATTATTTTCGCCAATTTGAACAGCATGCCCTATTTGCACAAGGTTATCGATCTTTGAACCCTTTCCAATTTTAGTACACTGAAACCTTGCACGATCCACTGTAGTATTAGCTCCGATCTCTACGTCGTCTTCTAAGTGAACATAACCTGCTTGATTCAGTTTTTTATGCATCCCTTTTTCTGTAATATAGCCAAAGCCGCATGATCCAATTACCGCTCCTGGCTGGATGATGACGCGGTCGCCAATTAAACTATTTTCTCGTATGGTAACCCGGGGGTGAATTTGGCAGTCGCTGCCAATAATTGTATTGGGCCCGATGTAGCTGCCTGCTCCAATAAAAGTATTACGGCCAATTTCTACCATTTCATCAATGACTGCATAGGGAGAAATTTGTACACTCTCTGCTAAATGCGCTGTAGGATGAATGACAGCTGTGGAGTGAATGCCTGCAAATCCGGAAGGGGAACTTCTTGGAGGATAAAAAAAATCAATTAATGCTTGAAAAGCCTTTGATGGATTTTGCGTAATAATATAGTTTTTTTCTGGTAGTCTGGGAGCCTTTTCATCAATAATAATTGCTCCTGCTTGAGACTGTTTCATGCTTTGTAGATAACGCGAGTTAGATAAAAAAGAAACTTCTCTGATAGTTGCTGTTTGTAGATCGGCAATTCCCGTTATTTCATGTTGAGGATCTCCTACTAATATTCCATCAGTTAAGGAAGCCAGGTCGGCGAGTTTAAAGGCTTTTTTTTCTATCATGCAGTCTTTGTCCATACAATAGATCGAGTTAGAAATATTTACGTAGATGCGTTTTATAAGCGCTTAAGTAAAAAATCTTAATTTCTATTTTTAAAGTTTTTCACCTAAGCGCTAATTTTTAAAGAATTACCGTAAAAAAACTACTTTTGTACTTCTTCTTTTTTGGTAGTTTCAAACTGATGATCCATTTTAGCAAGAATTTGACTAGTAACATCCAGGTGAGGAGAGAAGTAAGTACAGGCTTCATTGCTTAAGATAATATCTAAGCTCTTGTTTTGCTGGCCCATTTCTGTAGCAACTTCTTTAGAGGCAGCTCCAATTGCTTCAATAACAGTCTGAATTAACTTCATATTAGCCGCTTCTAAGTTTTCAGTAAATTGACGACTTAGCTCCATACCTTCTTCTGTAAGGACTCTGCGTTTATGTTTTAACTCTCTTTCTAAATCATCAGAGACGCTATCCATATAATCTTCATCGCGCAGCTTATTTTCAATTTCCGCTACTGCTTTTTGTTTTTCTTTTAAAACCGATTCCATTTTTGCTTTCATTTTTTCCAGTGCGACGCGCTCATGCTTGCTTAGTTTAGACTCTTCTAAACATTTACGAGTGTCAATGACTCCGATAGTAGGAGAAGCGGAAACAGAAGATTTTACTTGTTGATAATCATTTAAAGTAGAATTAGTCTGCGCAGATAAATAGCAGCTGGCTGATAAAAATAAAGAGAGGGTTAAATTGAATAAATAAGGCTTTAGTTGTTTCATTATCTTCTCCTGGTTAGTACTTTAAAAGTCATATTAGCCGATATTAGAAATTTCCACCTACAGAAATAAAGAATCTTTTAACTTCTCTTCTGCCTCTGGCATTAAGTGGATAGCCCATTCCAAAAATAATTGGAGGTAAACTATCGAGGAATTTACAGTTCATTCCAAGTCCGACCGAAGTGCTCATGCGTCCAAATTCCCATGTAAGATCGGATAAGTGGCCCGCATCAAAAAAGATAAAAGCTTCAAAGGACTGCGTTAAACGTCTAGTAAGTTCAGCAGAATAGAACTGTAAAGAGATTCCCCCTTTTGGTGCATCACTATCGCCTTTAAAACGCGGCCCTAAACGGTAGGGTCGATAACCTCTAACGTTGAAATCGCCGCCCATAAAAATTCTTTCATCCACTGGAATGGTAGAAGCAGTAGTAGAAAAAAGAGGTTGGATGAATCTAAAGTCAGCGCGGTATTTTAAAACCATGCGGCTGCCCACACTCATATAAAAAGAGTTTAGATAGCCAAGGCTAACAAAATTATGACGTCCTAAAAGGCCTGCATATTCGATAAATAGTTTAGATTTTAGACCATTGCGCGGTTTTACTGGGTGGTCGGTAGAGTCGTAGTTAAGCGATACTCCAAAAGCAGAGATCAGATCATTTAGGTCAGAGGCTTTTGCTAGCTCTTTAGAATCTTCCTTGTGCAACTTATGAATGATAAGTCCGCCGTTTTTAAGTCGATACTGCAGCCCTAGTCTTAAAAAAGAGTTGACGTTATATTGCGCCCTTAGAATTAAGGCAATGGTTTCAATCGCATAATCATTAGAAATATATCTGGTATTAGTTTTTGTTAAATCAAATCCAATGACCCACTGGGTATCCATAAAATAGGGCTTAGTCCAAGAAATTGTATAGTTACGGCTTTTTTGACCAATTTGCGCTGTTAAATGGGCATACTCGCCGCCGCCTCTAAAAGCAGAAATACCATCGCGCATATAATAATAAAAGCCTTCGTAGTTGAAGTTTTTTTCTGTGACATTGATACCGCCAAAAAGCTCCTCGGCTGTACTATAGCCTAAAAAAGCACTAAAACTACCCGTACCGGTCTCTTCTACTTCGATATAGACATCGCGGTAGTTATTACCTAAAGAAGATTCTGTACCTTTTACAAAGTAGACGTTTACATGCTTGAAGTAGCCAATGTTAGCAAGACGCGATTCCGTCGCTTTAAGTTTAGCTGTATTAAAAAGTTCGCCTGGAACAATCAAAGTTTCATGTAAGATAACGTTAGTTTTTGTGACACAATTGCCAAAAACTTTAATAAGTCCAACTTTATATTGGTCTCCTTCTTCAATAGAAAAGTGCAGATGATAGCAAAGAGTGCAGGGGTCAAGCTCCGCTTCAAAATCTACCAATGAGTCGATATAGCCAAATTTTCCATAAGCAAGGTTAATTTTTTCGATGGTGTCGCGTACTTTTTCTAAAGAGTAAGGCTCATTTCGTCTCATTTCAAATAGACGGTCAATTTCTTCATCGCAAATAAGAGAGTTGCCTTCAAAAGAAAGAGTACCAAAAGAATATCTTTCTCCCTTATCAGCAGTAAAGGTAACAATGATGCGGTCTTTGGAATTGCAAGCTTCTGTGACAGTTAAATCGACTTGTGCATCGGCATAACCTTGGTTTTGCAAATAGTTAGTAATGACTAAACGATCTTGTTGAATCGCCTCTTCATTATAAATTCCTTCGTCATTTAGCCAACTTAAGAAAATGTTGTATTTTTTAGTCATCATTTGATGAAGAACGGCGCTCTCTTCGTCCGCAGAAAAATTGACAAAAACTAGTTTTTGGATTTTACCAGAGCGGCCTTCTTTAATAAAAACTTTAATCTTTACTTGATTGGTTTCACAGTCATTTTCCACTTCATAGCTTAGCTGTGATTCAAAATAGCCTTTTTTTATGTAGTAATTTCTGAGCTTGTTAAAGGCGGAGTTGAACTCTAAAGCATTAAAAGGAGCATTGCAGGGGATATTTAGCTCTGATTGTAAACGATTTGTTTTAATAGAGCGATTGCCGCACCATTCAATAGAAACTAAAAGAGGTTTTTTCCATAGCTCAATAGTTACTTTTAAACAGCCGTCTGAAGTTTCGATAGCAGGCTCAATGCGATCGTAATCTTGCGCTAAGGTTTTAAGGTCTTCATCAAATTCAGCTTGCGAAAAAAAGGAGCCCTCCTTTGTGGTCATACGACTAATAATAGCGTTTTGATCTGTCGCAATACCATTTTGGGTGTGAAGTAAGACTTCAATTTTATCTATTTTTTGATTTTCATATTGCAAAACTTGAGCTTGCAAAGAAAGGTAAGAAAAAATAGTTGCAAAAAAGAAAAAGTAACGAATAAAAAAAGAACCGTTCATGGCGCCTCTGTCTAAAATTGGCAAAAAAATGTGGGCTGCATGACCACACTTACTTTGAGTTAAAGTATAGAAAAAGGAATGGATTGTAAGAGATTGAGCTCTATTTTGCAAGTAAGGATCGCATAGAGCAAAGACTTAATAGTAAAAATAAAGAGAAGATAAATGAATTAAAATTTTACCCATCTATTTAAATCTTACAAGAAATAAAAATTTAAAGTTTTCAGGTAATAGATAGCTAGTATTGGTTTCTTGCTGTAAATGCCCGCGCTAAAGTGCCTCCATCGACATAGTCTAATGAGCTTCCCATAGGAAGTCCAAAAGCAAGCCTTGAGATTGTAAGGGAAAAAGATTGCAGCTCGTTTTTTAGATAAAGAGCGGTAGCATCTCCTTCTAAGGTAGAGTCAAGAGCAACCACTAATTCTTTAGTTTTTAAAGTTTTTAGCCTGCTTTTTAGTTTATCAATACTAAGCTGCTCAGGTCCCTTTCCCATAATAGGAGATAAAAGCCCTCCTAAAATATGGTAAAGACCATGATACTCTCTTGTCTCTTCAATAGCAAAAAGATCTCTGGGCTGGGCTAGTACACATAATAGATCAGAGTTTCTCTGGCTTAAATCGCAGTAAGGACACGCTTTTGTGTCGATTAAGCAGCCACAAACGGTGCAAGAGGTAAGTTTGTAGGGGGTTTGCTCAATTACTTGGGCAAATTCTTGCAGTTGGTTTGCATTCCACGAGATCAGCTGAAAAGCAAATCGCTCAGCGCTTTTATGGCCTACGCCGGGCAGCTTTTTCAAAGATTGAATTAATTTCAGAATATGTTCAGGATAGCGCATAACAAGGATTTTTCTTTTTTTTAATTAAGTTAATTATCACATAAAAACTTCATTAAAATCCACTGCATAAATTTTAAAAAAATTTAGGCAAGCTGCTTGATGCATAAAAAAGTGATATCATCTGCGCTTGCAGCCCCCCCAATAAACTCGTTTAAATCTTTTAAAATTTTTTGGGATAGCTCTTCTAAATTATCGGCCTTAGAATGCTTTAAAGAATCGACAAAACGTTTTTCAGTATAGAGCTCTTGCTTAAGGTTCATGGCTTCTGTGATTCCGTCTGTATAAAGGATGAGCGTATCTCCTTTATTTAGCTCAAGCTGGTGAGTAGCATAGACAGGATCTTCTATTGCGCCTAAAGCAATGCCTTCATTGCGAGCTACCTCTTCAACGCTTTGCGCCTGCCGCAAAATAAAGGGGGGATTATGACCGGCATTAGCGCATACAACTTTGCCCGACTCCACATTTAAAATACCATAAAAGGCAGTGACAAACATACAGCTATCGTTATTGATATATAAAGCACTATTTGCTTTTTCTAAGCATTCAGCTGGAGAGGTGGTGTTTAAAGAGGCGCTGCGAATAATGGCTCTTGTCATGGCCATAAAAAGCGCGGCTGAGATACTTTTTCCCGAAACGTCGGCGATAATAAACCCCAGCTCTTTATCGTTTAGACGAAAAAAATCAAAAAAATCGCCCCCCATTTCTTTGGCCGGAATCATTTTTCCTAAAAGGGAAAAGTTAGAATTATCGGGAAAGGGAGAAAATTCATGTGGAATAATGGACTGCTGAATGGTATAGGCGATGTGTAGTTCTCTTTCGATATCAGAAAGGCGGTTTTCTGCCTCTAAGGCCCGCTGCGAAGAGGTGTATTGTTCAATAGCATTGGTAATAGTGATTTCTAGGTCTTTAAAGTCGATTGGTTTAGTGATAAAATCACAAGCGCCATTATTCATCGCTTTGCGAATATTAGACATATCTCCATAAGCAGAGATAATAATCGCTTTGAAAATGCGTTTTAGCTCTGGAAGGTGAGAAAGTAGCGTCAGCCCATCCATTTCAGGCATGTTGATATCTGCTAAGATAATGTTGATTTCGGGGTCTTTAAAAAGCGTTTGCAGCGCCTCGATTCCATTAGAGGCAAAAATAAACTCAAGTTCTTTGGACTTAAGTTGTTTGGAAAATTTTTGCCTAATCAAAAGCTCTACATCTTCTTCATCATCTACCACTAAAATTTTGGTCATAAAATATTTAATGCCTGTAGTTAAAATAATAAACTTGATATAGCCGAGTTACTCTATAATTTCAAGTAAGGAAACTAGTAAAAAAATATCTTAAATATGCTACCTTTGTAAGGTAGATTTAAAAAAAATTAGCTTGCTTAAAAAGCTATGAATAGCTTGGGATTGGAGAGGATGAGGCGAAAAAACGATAGTGCAAAACTTTATAGTTTTTTTATACAGGCGCCCTTAAAACTCTTTAACCATACATATTTTCAAGGTAGCCTTAGCAAGTTTGAGTTGAAATTCTCTTTGACCGGGAGTTTTAAGCACTAAAGAGTAAAGAGCAAACCCTTTCTTATTAAGAAATAATAACTTCTAAATAACTAAATTTTTTAGAATATTCTTAATATTTTATAAATCCTCACGGCAGAAAAGCCGTAAGGAAAGTTTTTATGCTATTTTATCCCTTACTTGTGAAAAAACTTCTGCAATTCTGTCTAAAACAGAAAAACATCCCGGTTCTGCTAAAGTACTGAAACAGCTAAAACAATTAGAGGTTTTCACTGAATCAGAAGTAAATTCCACCAAATTAGAGGCAGGTTCATTGGAAGCGGTTTCCACTGAACCATCAATTGATTTTTTTTCTAAGAAAACCTGGCTAATTCTAGATTCTATTTCTTCCTCTGTTAGTTTGATAGGCGTAGTAGACTTTGCTATTTGATTAGCTTTTGATAAAAACTCTCTGTACAACACATCATTTACTGAATAAGATGGTTGGTAATGATATGCTTTAAATATTGGATGTTTTTTTGAATCTTCCTCTGCAAGCGCGACAATTACACGAATAGCTTGCTGGTAGTGGTGTTGATCCATAAGAGCATCAAAAACGTTTTCTTGCAGGTTATAAATAAAACATCGTTCTTCATAATTTCTACCAGGATTTTTAATAGAAGCTCTCAGAATTTTTAGTGCAACTGTTTCTGCTCGTTGTTCATTATTTTCAATTAAAATTTTTAAGGCAATTTCTAATTTATTGAATGTCTCTTTAGAAAAATTTTCGTTTACTGATTTTAGCGCTACACAAATAGCTTTATTGTTTATTTTTGCAAACGGATAGGGCTTTTCTGGCAAAGCTATAGTTGGCTGACTTTGAATAATAGACGTGTTCATTTAATAACTCCCTTTTTTAAAAAAAAATTTGTTTTATTATAAAATTAATATCATTTAATTGATATCGTTTTTTTTAAAACTGACTTGTTAATTATTAATTAAATAAATCGTAATAAACGTTTGGGAAGTAGTTTGGTTTTGAAAAATTTTATTAACAAACTATAATTGAAGCCTGCTTTTTTTGTGACTAGTTAAGGCCTTTTTAATGAATAACTTTAGGTAATACAATTGTAAGCTCGGTAAAGCTTCCTGGGTCGCTTTGCGCAGTTAGGCTGCCGCCATGTCCTTGTACGATAATAGTATAGCTAAGAGAAAGTCCTAGCCCAGTTCCTTCGCCGGTAGGTTTTGTGGTAAAAAAAGGGGTGAATAGATTAGCAAAGACTTCCTTTTTAATTCCTTCGCCATTGTCCCAAATCTTGATAATAATAGATTTTTCTTTTTCTTCTGTCGTGACCGTTACAAGCGGCTGGTAATGCTCTTGCGAGCTTTTTCTTCGCTCATGAACAGCATAAAAAGCGTTATTGAGTAAGTTGAGAAATACGCGGCTAATTTCTTGAGCAGAAACTTTAATAGGGGGCAGTTTAGCAGCGTAATTTTTATCGATTTTAACATTAAAGGAGCTATCCTTAGCTCTCCAACCATGAAAAGCAAGATCGACATACTCATCGAGAAGTTGATTAAGGTCGGTTTCTTTTTTCTCAGAAGATGCACCTCTAGAGTGTTGCAGCATGTTATGAACAATGCTATCCGCTCGTTTACCATGCTTATAAATCTTTTGTAGATTGAGCTTTAAAGTAGTGAGTATCTGCTCTAGTTCCTCTTTGGTTTCTAAAGCTAAAGAATTTTTTTGCTCTTTTAGAATAGAGCTTAAATTCTCTTCAATGTCAATACTGAGTTCAGTAAAATTATTAATAAAATTCAAAGGGTTTTTAATTTCGTGGGCGATGCCAGCGGTTAATCCTCCTAAAGAGGCGAGTTTTTCTTGGGTAACCATGCGATGCTGCGTCTCTTGCAGCTCTTTAATCGTTGTTTTTAGCTGCTCATTTTTATGCTCCACTTCCTTAGTGCGTTTTTCGACTAAGGCATCTAAATGGTTAATGAGATGCTCTAGTTGAGCGGCCATTTCGTTAAAGGAGAGTCCAAGTCTACCTATTTCATTATTGTAGGGTAGATAAACCCTGTGAGATAGATCACCCTTTGCCATGAGTTTAGTGGTATTGGTAAGCTGCACAAGGGGAGTAACAAGTTTTTTCGCTACATAAATAGCAAGCAAAGTGACTACAATCGCTGTTACTAGTAAAATTAACCAAGAGAATCTGCGAATGAGATTTACTGCGCTAAACAGCTCTTTTTGATTTACTTTAGCAATGATCGCCCAATTAGTATAAGGGTTTACTTTTTTACCGACTGCTATCGTCATTTCGCCTTGATAATCTTGCACATATTGAATAGAGGGAGTCTCTTTTAATACTTTTAATATAAACTTTCCAAAATCACTTTGGGGGTTGATACGGTAGATGTAAGGGTAGCGTTTTTTATCATACAAAGAAGAAAAAACAATTAGTTCAGAGTCAATATCAAAGGCGATCAAAGTTTCACCGGTTGTGCCTACTCCCTGAAAATTTTGCACTAGTTCAAACAGCGCTTCATTGGCAATTTGAAACATTAAAACCCCTGACAAATTTTTTTGATTTTCTCCTAAAGGGGTGGCAATAAAAATAGAAGGGGGCTTGCTTAAGTCAAAATAGGTGAGGGGGGAGAGCTGAGGTTTTTTTGTTTGTTGCGTATAGTTAAAAAGCTCAAACAAAATATGATTCTTGGAATGGTCAGTTTTGCTTAAATAAGTTCCTGGCAAAATAAGCTGATCATTTAAGGATAAGATAACGCGTGTTTGCTCATCAACCAAAATAAAATTTTGGTAGTCACGAAAGTTGGGACTATTCTTTAAACGTTTTTTAAGTTCATTGACAAGCTGTAAATATTCTTTAGAGTCTTTTCCTTTTTGCGTAATAGCAAGCTCAAGCGCATTTTCTAGCTGAGGAGAGATAAGCTCTCGGACCAAAGCAGCTACGCTACGCTCTTTTTCTGCAAAAAAAGTATTGAGGAGGCGGATCTGCTTAAGCCCAGTTACTTGCAGATGCTCTTCTGTTTCTTTTAAAATGATATCTTTAGAGGTGTGATAGGTAATGTAGGCCATCCACGTTAAAGGAAGCAAAGAGATGAATAAAAACCAAAAAAGGAGTTGAAAGCGTAAGCTGCGCCCATAAAAGTAAGATAAAAAGTTTTTCATTTGGCTTATCAACAAGGGTAAAAAGGTAAATCATCCACTAATTAAAAAGAGTAGAGATAAAGAGATTGCGCAAACAATGCAAGAGCAAACCTTCTACCTTCTTATTTATC
>CATLPS010000006.1 GCA_950054535.1 uncultured Chlamydiae bacterium
ATACTAGAATACTAATTCGATCATTTTTATTAGCATATAAACTATTATTTAGTTTAATATTTTTGTTTAAGCAATCGATAGCACAACCAGTATGAAGAGATAAAAACATTGCCATAAAAAAAGAATGTTGTGTAACGAAATTTAAAACAAGATGAAAAGGTAGTTTCTCCTCAGAAGATCGTAAAAATTGAGAGATAATATTTTTCGTATGATTAAATACTCCTGAGCTATAAAGTTTTTTCCGATCACAATAGTTTTTTAAAAAAACTTGAACGCCATCTACACCTGTTTTTCCTATCTCCTCCCTATTACGTTTTATTATTTCCGTATAACGTGTAGTTCTACACTTAAAATTAGTCAATAACTCATAAAAGTTTTTACAGCGCGATAGCTCTACATTCAATTCTTTAATTTTCTCTTCATCTCTATTGATAAATCGCTGGAAAAGTCCTTTTTTTTCTTCTTCACTAACCTGATGCTCTTGATAAATTCGGTCGATCTGTTGCTTTATTGCTTCCCATTCTGCAGTTCTTTGTGATTGAGCTAAGCCGTTAGTAGGACGTTCCGTACTATCTGCTGTATTTATTTTTGATCTAAATGGATTCGTAAATTCCGATATAATAGCAGCTAGTGGTTGCAAACTTTGTTCTAATTGACTTTCTAAAAGAACTAACGATCTTTGTGAATTTTGTAATATTGGCTTTTCTGAAAAGTTTGTAGAAGGTATTGTTTGCGCTGCTTTTTTAGCTGCCGGGAGGGCTACTTCAGATATAGCCTCTCTTTTTCTTTTGTTATTTGAGTTAATATCATTTCCTGTATTACCTGGAATAAAACGAGATAAAGAAGGTAAGGGAAAAACATTCATATAAAAGTCCTTTTGTATTAAAATAAATATTTTTTAAAGTTTGTTTACAATCATCTATCAACTTTAAATTAAAATCTATTAAAATATTAATTTTAAAAATAACTTTTTATTTTATTTACACAAAAAATAATAATTTTAAAGCTTTTTTTTAAATAGAAATTTTTTAGTTCTTTGAATTTTTTTATCTAAATTTTATTGAAGTATTTTGCGTAACTTGGATTTTTTAAAATTTTTCAAGTAAATGATTATAGCCAAGAAATAATTCCCCCTAATAAAAGTTTATAGAATCATTTTTCTTTATCAAAGACAAGAAAATATAACCTAAACATGTTCATTTTATTTTTTTAAGTAATACTAAAAAAAAAGTAAAAAAAACTAATAACAGTTTAAGTCAAAAACTGATAAGCATGGCATTTTTACAACCAATAAAAATTCCCTTTCTTTTGCAATTGGTTCAATAGTACCGCAGTACCACTAATTTTTTTTATAAAAAAACAAAGGAAAATCAGCTTTAAACAACGCTGTTAGGCGATAACTTTTTTAAATAACCAATATTTTTTTATTATTTTATTTTTTCTTAGAAAATTGATAATCAGCAATTTAAATTAAAACAGACTATTTTTTTTAAAAAATTTTCAAAAAATTTCTGGAAGATTTAATGATGAAGGCGTATGTAAAGAGAGGTAAATCCTTTTTTGTGAGTCGATCCTCAAACCAAAATGTTAAACATGCGGAAAATGGTCGATCTTGAAGGTGAGCTAGGGATAAAAGTTATCAATTAATTTTGATTCCTAAAACAAGACAACAACAGGAGTGTCGTTATGAAAACAAAACTATTAAGTTTAGCATTTTTAGGTGCTTTTGCTCTATCGTTAACTAGCTGCTGCAATAGCTGTGATACAGACTCTTGCTGCCCAGAGCCTTGCGCTCCGCCAAAACCACGTTGCTGCCCGCAGCCTCCACGCTGTGCTCCGCAACCTCCGCGTTGTGCACCGCAATACTTTGACAATGGCGCTGGTTATTAATAATTAGCAGTCATGCTTAAGACGTGCGATCCATGCGAAACAGAAGGCTTTTTAAGCCTTCTGTTAATAGGTTGTTCGTCATCTGATGATTCCTATGTGAATGCGAAGGGAATTAGAGTAAAAATAGTTTCTATAGACTCGTTTTCGCGATCAAATAAGGCTCATGAGTGGAAAATTTAGGTCATTGCACTCTAAATTACCAGTCAAGTCATACAACTATTCAACGATAGTGAATCAAAGATATTTTTAACTTCGTATAACAAGACCTTAACCACAAGGAGTCTTTAATGAGAAAACAACTAGGGATTTTGACCTCGTTGCTTTTTTTGGCTGTTTCGGCATTGACTTGGACAGGTTGCTCAAATGGTTGCAATGATGATTGCCAGCCTATTTGCGAACCGTGCAAACCAATTTGCCCACCTGCAAAGCCAATATGTCCTCCCATGCAAAAGCCATGCGAACCACAGTGCATGCCTCCTATGCAAAAACCTTGCCCACCTCCATGCGCTCCTCAGCGCATAGAAAAGCCATGTACTCCATGTGCGCCTAAGCATGTAGAAAAACCATGTACTCCATGTGCTCCAAAAGCACCTGAGTGTTCTCCGTGTGAAAATTATCACCCACCTAAATGTGCTGCACCTTTAAAAGGTTGTAAACATGGACCTGCAGGAGAGTGCTCTTGCAATGGCGTTAGAGTAAGGGTAAAAAATCCTAAAATGTGCATGCTTGGCGACCAATATCCTTTGGATATTGAAGTTTCTGCTAGCTGCGACGTTTGTGATGTAACTTTAACTACAACGCTTCCTGAAGGCGTGACTTACATGAGAAGTCAGCCAGAAGCTAAAGTAGAAGGCCAAAAGTTATCTTGGGATTTTGGCGGAGTGAGCCGTGGCCAAACAATTCCAGGCAGAATTTGGTTAAAATGTGAAAGAGAAGGCGATCTATGTACTTGCTTCTGTGTAGATGCAAAGCCAGTTGCTTTCTGTGCTTTACTTTGTGCAAAACCAGTTCTTGTTTGTGAAAAATGTGGTCCTGCACAAGTAGCGCCAGGAGATCCGATCAATTACGTCATTAACGTAACAAATATTGGAACTTGTACAGCACAAGATGTAGTAGTAACTGATATTTTACCAGAAGGTGTTGAGTCTAAAAATGGTCAGCAAACTTTAGTTTTCAAACTTGGCAATCTTGAGCCATGTCAAACTAAACGCGTTAACTTTAGCGTAACAGCATGTAAGCGCGGTAAAATTTGTAACCAAGCTATTGTACAAGCTTGCAATGCGAATCAAACATCATGTGAATTCTGTACTTGTGTTTGTGCTTGCGAAATTGACTGTAATAAAGTAGGACCAAAAGAGGTAGCAGTAGGTCAAAACGCTGATTACCAGATTACAGTTGTCAATACAGGTGATCTGCCTCTACATGAAGTGGTAATCACTGATACTGCACCTTCAGCAACATCTATTGTAGATGCTCCTGGAGCAAATATCTGCGGTAAGCAAGCTGTATGGAAACTAAGAGAGCTAAAACCCGGTGAAAAAGTAGATTTCAAAGTCTCTTTAACTACTTGTACACCTGGCTACTTTGTTAATGGCGTTACAGTTACAAACTGTGAAGGCTGCAATAGTGGTTGTGAATTTGGTACAACTTGGAAAGGGCGTCCTGCTTTAGAAATTTGCAGTACAGCTTCAGAAAACCCAATTTGTGTTGGTGAAACGACCAGGTTTAAGATTGTTTTACAAAACACTGGACAAGAGTATGACACTAACGTCAATGTAGTCGTCAACTTCCCAGCAGAGCTTGCAGTCGTGGACGCATCAGGCGCAACCGCAGCTCAAGTGAGTGGCCAATCTGTAACTTTTGCTCCCTTTGCAAATCTTGCTCCTCGTCAAACTCTTGAATACTATGTTACCGTGCAAGCCAATGGCAGCGGTGACCTACGTTCAAAAGTTCAAGTAAGTTCGGACTTTATCAAAAATCCGATTACTTCTGAAGAGAGCTTGATCGTTAACTAAGCTAAATAGCTTTTCAAGCGAATAGCAAAAAGGCAGATCTTTAAAAGGTCTGCCTTTTTTTTTAATTTAAAGTTATGATTGATAAAGTTATGATTGATCTCGAATATTTTGAATTAACTTTCTATATAAATGATAATCTCTTGGATCTTTTAACAGATCAATGAGCTGATTAATTTCCTGCATTTTTTCTTTTCCTGCCACGCCAATTTTATCAGGATGATTTTCTCTAGCTAATCTCCTCAACTCTCTTCTCATGGCCTCTGCATCTTTACTTATCTCGTTTAAACCTAAATTTGTTACAAGACCTGGACTGCATAAACCTTTTTTTGCTAACTCTACTATTTCTTTTTTTCTAGCTTGGTCAAGATCCACTTCCTGCTTTTGCGCTGGCAAAGAAGAGCTATTTGATTGTTCAAGCAACTGAACATAAAGAGTTAAAATTAGCTTTAAGCGCTCGCTTTGCATGAAAACCAAAGCAGCTTCTTTATTTTGAAGTACCTGCGATAAAGAACGTCCCTCTTGATGAAAAAAATCACGAATTTTATCTAAACTTTGACGTAAGCTATTTATAGCCGCATCTTTATCACCATTTTTAAAGATATTAGCTAAATCGTTATCAAAAAAATCTGCTCTATTTGCATAAATAGACTTTGATAAATGAAGTAGATGTCTATTTTTGATATTTTCCAGGCCTTGCTGTTGCGCGTACGTAATTAAAGCCGGTCTAAGAAAAGGATCTTGTAGAAAGAGATCGATCCACTCACTATTCTTATCAAGCTCTTGCAAAGAGTAGCCTTTTTCCTGAAATAAAGAGATTAAATGGTTCAAGATTAAGGGTTTTAATTTTTCTTTAATAGAACCTGGGCCAAGTTCTCCCACAATTTTTCGAACGATCTGCATCCTTTGCTGATAAATTTGGTTTGCCACATCTTCAAACGATATTTCTGCTTTTTCATCAGGGATTTGGCCTGCCTTTATTTGTCCTAGCTTTACTTGTTTAGCTGGTTTTTTTTCATTAGCAATTTTGCTCTCTGCTAATAGAAATGGTTCCTTCGGCAATACCGGATCTTTTAGTGGATCTTTCTGAGGCTGTACTGATGATGGACGATGTTGTTTTGATGTATCTGTTTTGTCTTGCGAAGGTATATGATCTGAAAAAACAGATTGAACTTTTTTGACTTGCTTGCTTTGCTCGGCAGGACGACACATTCTCCATAACGCCGCAGCTCCTTGCGCCAAACCTACAGTCCCCAGTCCAACAATAATGGTAATTGCCCAAGCTAGTGGTTTAGAAACGCCATTTTTTTCCGACTGGTTAGGGCTAATTAAAACTGCCGCGATAGAATCTAAACATTTAGAAACTTTCATATTTATCCCTTTTTTAAAAAAATTTATTAGTTACCTTATTATAATAAAAAAAAGATAACTTTTCTTTAAATAAAGAAAAATTAATATAAAATTAAACATTTATTGAAAAATAATATTTTTAATTTATTTTTTTTATTTTGGCATTTTTCTTGCATTTTACTTTATCAACTTAAGTACAAGGAGAGAAAAATGGAAAAGATGAAGAACCTTGATGAGATATACGGCTGTCTCCCTTTTGTAGAACTTGCAAGCGAGACGATCATTAAAATGGGACCTGTCTCTTTTTGGCCAGCGTCTCAGCTTTTAGAGCAAATGAATTTAGAAAATAGCTCTATTTTTAAAGAGTATCTACAGAGCATCGCCAAAATCAAAGCAACCTCAGAAAAAGAGGAGCAAAAAAGCAACCGCTTCATCCATACAGCTACTCTTGATATAAAAGAGATGACTTTTGTGCTTATTTCTGCTGAAGTTCCAAAAGAGCAAAAAGACCTTGCAGTAATCGATTCTATTTATTTATTGCATTTTGCTTGTACTTTTAGAAATCTTTACTATGGCAATGAGATTCTCTCTTTTGAACCTTTTAAAAAAATGGTGCCCGCATCTATTGATTTTATAAGTAGTAAAAGTAACTGGCAACACCTTCACCTTTTAGAATCAAAAAGAGAAGCTTCTGTTTGTATTCATCTTTTTGACCAAGAAATTTATCAAGGTCTGGGAAAAGCGTTAGCAGCCATCTACATTCAGAAAAATTTTTTACATATAGAAACGATTGATCATTATCAATGTTTGATTCGTTCTATTCGTTACTTAGTAGATCGATCGGGAAAAAAGTTTATTAATCTGATCGATAAAGGATTGCACTTTTCGCAACGCTTATTTGAACCAGAAGAAATTCTTTTTTTATCTGCCAGCTTTGAATCCCTTTTTAATATTAGCGAAACAAAATCTGCAGAAGATTTCAAACATAAATTACGACCTATGCTTCACTTAAAATATTCAAAACCTGTAGAAATTTTTTGGAGTTGGGTGGATGATTTTTATGCTTTAAAAAGAGCTGTTGTTCATCAAGGCTCCTCCCCTTCCCCCTTATTTAAGCAAAATCCCAATTTTGAAATTTCTCACGTTACTTTAGGCATAAAACTATTTGTTTATGCTGTTTACTATAAGCTTTTTGAGTATAAATTAATTACTCCTATCCATAGTAATCACTATGCTCCGCCTGATTTTAAGTGGGTTCATCCAGAAGAAATTTTACTCTTTTTTTGGACCGAAAGTAGCCTCCTTAAAAAACTCAATATTTTTATTAAACGTGCTCAAGCAAATCAGGATGACTCTGAGCTACTTATAGAAATTTCTCTTCTTTGCGATCTCTATCTATCTATGTATGAAAGATATTACCTCCATCCTAACCAAGACTTTGTTCACTTTCATCCTTCGCCTCTTTCGCAAATCAAAGGCGATATCCTGCAAATTCTGGAAGTAATCGAGCAGCAAAAAGAAAAGATGAAAAAAAATCTTTTGGCTACTATTCCTAAAAATTTAATAGCCATTTTAAAAGATCGCCTAAGCGAAAATTAACAAAAAAACTTGTTGTTTACTGCTTTTCTTAAAGAAAAGCTTTGGGCATACTAACAAAACAAAAGAAAAAAAACTAATCACAAGTAAGCTCTAAACTTAAGGAAAAAATTAAAAAATGTTTCAAAATAAAGGAGCTGAAATTAGACTTTTTTTAGGTTTTTTACAAACTAGTGAAATAAAAATGCATCTTTTTCGCAGCCGTAGTTGGCAGCGCAGCTGCTCTTTAAATGAAGCAAAGCTGGTAAAAGTTACTCATGAATCTAAAGAATATCTAGGAAAATGGATTGCCTCTTTTTGTTCCTATGAGCAAGTAAAAAAAGAAGAACAAGAGATTCGATCGCAGTTGCAACTTTATTGTCCTAAACTTAAATTAGATGCACACTTTCCTTATTTACTAACTCAAGTGTTTATCGTAGGAAACAGCTCATGAAAAATCGCCCTCTCCTCTTAGGTTCTAATTCTCCAAGGCGCAAAGAGATTTTAAGTTTTTTCTCTCTTCCTTTTAAACAACTGCCTTCTCATTTTGATGAAACTACTATTTCTTTTAAAAAAGATCCAGCTAGCTATGTAAAGCAAATTTCAGATGGTAAAGCTTTAACTTTAGCATCTCTTTATCCGCAAGAGACAATTTTGACCGCCGATACAGTTGTCTATCGAGAAGGTAAAGTGTATGGAAAACCTCAAAATCTACAAGAGTTAAAGGCTTTTTTAAAAGAATTGCAAGGCAGTTGGCATACAGTATGGACAGGTGTCTCTCTTTTTCAGGCCGGAAAGCTTTATCAACAAGCAGAAGCAACGCAAGTAGAGTTTAACTTATTAACTAAAGAGCAATTACAAATCTACTACCAAACCATCCCTTGGCAAGACAAAGCTGGTGGTTATATGGTGCAGCTTGCCGGCAGCTTGATTGTTAAAAAAATTAACGGCTGTTTTTACAACGTAATGGGACTACCAATCAACACACTGAAAGAACTTCTACAAAAAGTTTCTATTGATCTGTGGAATTATACAGCTACTAATGTAAACTCTAAAGCTAATGACCCCAAGGAGCTCTTAAATTGAAAGCCAGGCTATTTATTTTTTCTATTTTTTTTTCTTTTATCACTTTATGCAACTCTTTAACGGCAAACCCTTTTACTCCTACAGAAAAAGGCCAAATTTTATTTTTAGTGCAACAAGGAAAAATTGAAAGAGCTATTGAACTTTATCAGCAGCAGCTAAAAGAGAACACTTCTCATGATTATGAACTGCTAAGTCAAATTGGTCTTGCTCTTTTATCTTATGGCGCTAAACAAACAGATCTAGAAATGCAGGTCCTTACTCTATTTGGCGCTCATGTTTCGGCAAACTCAGAAGCTTACTTTATTATAAAAGAGTGCTTGAAAAGCCGACATCCGCAAATACAAAGCATTGCACTCAATTGCCTTGCAGATTCTCAGCAAGATGATGCTGATGAAGCTATTATTCATATGCTCGGCTCTCCCTATGCGCTTCTGCGTTTTGAAGCAATTGCCTATCTTTGTAAGAAAAAAGATCCTTTTGCCATTGATCAACTTGAGTCTTTAATAGCAAAAAGTCCAACTTCTATTTTACCTCTCTACCCTCCTTTACTAGCTGAGCTTGGCACTCGAAAATCGATGCATCTTTTGCGTAAAATGGTGAACCATCCTTTAAACAAGGTGCGCCAAGCAGTTATTTTTCAGGTAGCTAACAAACATCGAGATGATTTTTTACCTCAAATTAGGCAGCAAGCACTTCATTTTGATTTTGCTCAACAAGAGGTTTGCGCCTACGCACTTGGATTATTTAAAGATGAAGAGTCCATTGAAAAGCTGCAAATATTAGCACGATCGCAATATAGCGAAACAGCGCTGGCAGCTCGCTGGGCGCTTTTTCAGTTAGGAAAAAAAAATGCCGCTTTAGAAGTAGAGCAAATGGCGAAAAAAGGAAATTTATATGCAATTCATTTGCTAGCTCCCATGATGGATCATCAACAAACATTGATGCAACTTTTAGATCATAAAGATCTGCAAATTCGTTTGAATGCTCAACTTTCACTTTTAGAGATTCATCATGAAGCTGCTTTAAAAGGAGTTGAAAAGCTGCTTGTCAAAGATCAGTATGACCTGGGGTTTAGCATAGTAAAATCTCCAGGAGAGATGTTTCAAGCTTGGAAAGTTGTTTTTGGAGCAAGTGAGCTTTTTAAAGAGGATTTACTAGCTTATCAAACGCAACTTGAGTTTAAAGAGGCAGTGTTATCTAAAATAAAAGAAATTTCGGAAGAGACATTTTTAAAAATTGCTTCTTTATTACTAGATCAACAACAAAATGAGCTCATTCCTAAAACTGTTGCCCTTTTAGAGGAGCTCAAAACTTCTAAGGCTATCTCTTGTCTACAAAATTATCAACAAAAGCTAGGAGCAGCTTTAGTGCGCAACTACTGCAATTTAACTCTTTATAAAATGGGAGAGCCAGGGCCTTATGCAGCACAACTAAAGCAGTGGATCAAAGCTCAAAAGCAGTTAGATCTTATTCAGTTTCGCTCCTATGATCCTTGGAAGGCAACCGAAGCAAAAGGCGATTTAACTCCAGCAGAAAGCTCAAGGTTACTGGTAAGCTCTTTTCAAACTTTTGCGGAGAGGAAAGACCGCGAAGGAATAGAATTATTAGTAGATTTAATTGCGACAGGAAATAAAAAAAATAGATATGCGTTAGCAGGACTACTACTTAGGGCCGTTTTATAATTACTGGTATCTTCAAAAATAGTTTAGCGGCTTCCTTTTTCACCTAGATAGTGTTGAATGTTTTACTTTCTATTATTTTTATCTTTTCTTTGTTTGAGCGCAGGAGTTGGCAGTGATCTTTCTTTAGAAACTTCTTCTGACTACCATGTCGATTTAAAAAACCCTATCTATGAAGATGGAGTTATTTTTACCGATCAAGGAGGCGTAATTACTGGTAAAAACTTAAGAATCCAGGCGCTTAAACTCACCTATACTCACCAATTGATTCAACATGCTTTAGTTTCGACAGTAAAAGCAGAAGGAGAACTAAATGTTGAGTTTGGCGACTATATTTTTACTGGCGAAAAACTTTTTTATAATTTTGAAACCAAAGAAGGAGCCATTCAAAACGGGCGCACTTATCATCGACCATGGTTTTTGGGAGGAGAAACATTGAAGCTATGTAGCGATGGATCTTTTTTAATAGACAATGGTTATTTTACTACCTCTGAAAATTTATTACCCGATTGGGCAGTTTACTCAAAAAAAATTACCGTAGAAGAGAGAAAAAAATTAACCGCTTTTGATATTTCCTTACGTGTCAATCGCTTTCGATTTTTTTGGCTTCCTCGTTTCAAAACCGATCTAGATACTCTCTTTGAGTCGCCTATTCGTTATCGCTTTAAATGGGGAGGAAGACAAGGCCCGCGGCTTGGAGCAAGCTATCAACTTTTTTCCTGGAATCGATGGAAATCTTTTTTAAGGCTTGATTACCGTATCACTAGAGGCCCAGGAGGCGGATTAGAATTTTACTATCTATCTGATGATCGTAAAACTAAGTTTGAAAGTATTAATTATGTTTCTAATGACTCTTCACTTATTCATCTTCATGAAAAAATTCGTTATCGTTTTAAAGGCTGTTTTCAAACGGAATGGAACTTAAAAAAAACTACTGCTCTTCTCACTTATGACAAGTTAAGCGATATTGATCTGCCTCAAAGTTATGACGATCACGATTTTCGTTTTGAAACTTCAGAGCGTACGCAGCTTTTAGTGCGTCATCAAGAAAAAGACTGGATTAGCAATTTTTATACTAGAGTACGCGTGAATAGTTTTCAAACGGTAAAAGAGCAGCTACCCTCTTTTAGTACGCGCTTTAAGCCTGTTCTTATTGGAAATAGTGCAATTGTATGGGATAATTGGGCTACTGCCTCCTTTTTAGACTATAAATACTCTGATAATTTTAATCATACTAAAGACTATTCTTCTACACGTTTTGAGTACCAGCCTTGCCTTTATCGCCCCTTTTTTATTAAGCCCATCACACTAACTCCTAAAATAGGAGCAGTGGGAATCATCTATGGAAATAGCCCTAGTGAAGAGGCAAAATGGCTGGCTTTAAGCGCAGTTGGTATTACCGCTAATACGCAGCTGCATCGCTATTATGGCCAGCATAAACATCTTATCGAACCTTACTTAGATTACTCTTATTATAGCGCGCCAACCGTTTCTGCAAACGAACACTTTATTTTTGATATCAATGATGGCTGGACAAGGCTCAACCAGCTTACCCTGGGATTAAAAAATGGAGTGTATGTTAAACAAACAGAGCAAATCAAAAGAGTTTTTTATAGCCATCTATTTGCACATGCTTTCTTTGATCAGCATTACAGGCAAATAACAGTTCCTAAAATTTACACAGAACTAAGCTACTGCGTTACTGCCAAATTAAAAAATCGATTAGAAACAGCCTGGGACTGCATCCATCATCAAATAGACCACTTTAATTTTTTGACCGAGTGGACGATATCAAATGACTTTGCCATTACCTGGGAATATCGTAGACGCAGTCAGTGGAGCTGGCGAAAAGTAGATCAAACCAATTTTTTTCTCGAGGCTTTTCGCAATAATCAGTCTCTTCTTCACTCGACTGTTTCTGATAGACGTCAAACTCTTTTGACTCACTTTTTTTATCGTTTTAGGCCAAACTTGGCTTGTGAGTTTGTTTCAAGACAAGGATGGGATCGCAAAAAAGAGCCAAAATATTTTGAATTTGAGGTGAATTTTTTCACTACCATCCAAACAGCTTGGAATCTACAATTGTCTTACCAACATCAAGAGAGTGAAGACCGAGTGGCTATCTATCTTAATTTAATCTCAAAGTCTCCTAAATTTGCCAATAGTAATCAGAGGATCTACCGATTTGACTAATGCGCTGAAAAAGAGTTTTCTTTATTCTTGATAGAAGTAATATGGTAACTATTTTAAATTTGAAGGATTGATAATGAAAATAGTGATTGTAGGTACAGGCTATGTAGGGCTGGTTAGTGGAACTTGTTTTGCAGAAATGGGCCATCATGTCACCTGTTTAGATATTAACCAAGAGCGTATTCATGACTTAGAAAAAGGCATCATTCCCATTTATGAACCAGGGCTTGATGAAATTGTCAAGCGTAACTTTTTAGCGCAGCGCCTGCTTTTTTCTACAGATTATGGCTCTTGTATTCCTTCTGCCGAGCTTATTTTTATTGCAGTGGACACACCTATCTCTACTACAGGAAATGCCGATACACGGCAGGTTTTTCAGGTAGCTACCACCTTGGCAAAATACTTAAAACAATATTGTGTGATTGTTACAAAATCTACTGTACCAGTTGGCACCACAGCTTTGGTAGGCAAAGTAATTAAAGAAGAGCTGCAAAAGCGCCAAGCGGCGATAGAGTTTGATATGGTGTCTAACCCTGAGTTTTTAAAAGAAGGAAATGCGATTCAAGATTTTATGAAACCAGATAGAGTCGTTATCGGCGTAGAGAGCTCTCGTGCGTGTCAAATGATGAAAGCGCTCTACACCCCTTTTATGTTCAATCGGCAACGGCTTTTTATCATGGATATCTGCTCGGCCGAAACAAGTAAATATGCAGCCAATGCTATGCTAGCAACTCGTATCTCCTTTATGAATGAACTGGCCTCTTTTTGCGAAAAGGCGGGAGCAGATATTCATTTCATCAGGCAAGCTTTAGGTGCCGATGAGCGAATTGGGCATCAGTTTCTCTACCCAGGAGCAGGCTATGGCGGTTCTTGTTTGCCTAAAGATGTACAAGCACTGATTGCGCAAGCCAATTCGTTAAATTCTCCTCTTTCTCTGCTAGAAGCTGTCCATCATATCAATCAAAAGCAAAAAGAGCTTATGACAAAAAAAATTTTAGCCTATTTTGCTGGAGAAGAGGGCTTACAAGGAAAAACAATCGGAATTTTAGGGCTCTCCTTCAAACCAGATACAGACGATTTGCGCGAAGCCTCCTCGCTGGTGTTAATTCACTCTTTGCTTAACTACCAGGTAAATTTACGTCTTTACGATCCTATTGCGATGCCTAAAGCAAAAAAACTACTTTTTGATCGTACAAATATTTACTGGTGCCAATCAGAAGAAGAAGTGGCTAAAGAAGCGCATGCGCTTGTTTTAATGACAGAGTGGAAACAGTTTAGAATCTTAAACATGGGCCTACTACTTAGCCAAATGAAAGGCAGAGGTTTTTTTGATGGACGTAATCAGTATAGCCCCCAAGAGATGGCAGATAAAGGATTTGATTATTTCAGCATCGGCCGCTGCGCAGCTTTTGCAAATCATATTGACTAACTTTAAAACTTTGAACTAGTAAATGAATACTTCTTGCTGTGACTATTTAAAAAAACAGTCTACTATTATTGAAAAAAGATTAGAGGAACTTGTTTCGGCTAAAGAAAAGGTTTATCCAACTCTTTTTTTAGCAGCTAGACATGCTCTGCTTGGTGGAGGGAAACGACTGCGTCCTATTTTCACTCTTGCTACAGCGGAAATGTTTGGCGCCAGCTCCTTGGACGCTCTTGACGCCGCCTGCGCCATTGAAATGGTCCATACCTATTCTATGATTCATGACGATTTACCTTGCATGGATAATGACGATTATCGTCGGGGGCGTTTGACTGTCCATCGTCAATTTGACGAAGCCTCAGCTGTTTTAGCAGGTGACTACCTTCTCACTTATGCATTTGAAATTTTAGCAACCCTTCCTCATTTTTCAGATGAGAAAAAAGTGAGGTTGCTTACTATTCTTAGCCAGCGGAGCGGAGCGGAGGGAATGATTGGCGGTCAAGCAATTGACCTTGCTTTAGAAGGCAAAAAAGCTTCTTTAGATTCGCTACAAACCCTTCACTTAAAAAAAACTGCTGCACTTTTAACAGCCTCTTTAGAGTTTGGTGCAGTAATTGGCGATGCCAGTCAAGAGCAGATGAAAATCCTCTGTTTTTTTGGCGAAAAAATTGGTTTAATTTTTCAAATTATTGATGATATTCTCGATGTCACCTCTAGTCAAACAAAACATGGCAATAAGATCTCCTCTGATTTTTTAAATGATAAATCGACGTATGTCACTTTACTTGGAATCGAGCGCTCTCGCCGATATGTTCAAGAGGCTTATCATCAAGCTATCCATGCGCTAAGCCAGCTCAACTGTAATTTTGAGTTGTTAAGACAATTAGCAGAAATTGTCATCCACCGCGACCATTAGCATTAATTATTTTAGACATAAAAAAAGATTGAAATTTAATTCTATTATGAAAAAAATAACATCTTAAAATTTTTAGATGACAAATAATGAGGAGAGAAAAAAAGTGATGCCTGAAGCACAAGAATTGAGGATTTCATCACTATCTGATCTAGCCGAACTAGAAAACTCTTTTAATTACAATATTAAACATATTGCCTCCAAAAGAGGATTTGATATTCTTTTTAGCTTGGTGTGCTTAATCGTTGGCCTTCCTCTTTATTTTTTTATTGCTTTTGCTCTTTTCTTGAGTTCTCCAGGTTCCGTTATCTATCGTCACCAAAGAGTGGGCCGAGGAGGAAAATTTTTTTACTGTTATAAATTTAGAACAATGCACCGCGACGCTGACCGACGCCTGCAAGAACTTTTAGCTGAAGATCTTTTAGTGAAACAAGAGTGGCAAACTTCCTTTAAACTAAAAAATGATCCCCGAGTAACTAAATTAGGCAGTTTTTTAAGAAAAACCTCTTTAGACGAGCTGCCACAATTTTGGAATGTTTTAAAAGGCGATTTGAGCGTAGTAGGTCCGCGCCCGGTAGTGAAAGAAGAAATTGAAACTCATTATGGAGAAAAGGCGCATAAAATTCTTTCTGTCCGGCCAGGCTTGACTGGACTTTGGCAAGTTTCGGGAAGAAGTAACTGCTCTTACAAAGAGCGCATTTATTTAGATGAGCGCTACTTAGAAAGTCTCTCTTTTATAGGCGATTTAAAACTGATTTTAAAAACTATTCCTGCTATGATCTCTTCTAAAGGAGCTTATTAAGTTAATTTAGCTAGATAGCTTTTTTAAAAATCAGTTATTTTTCATTAGCTAAAAAATATTTATGTTTCTTTTTTTGCTTTTTTTCTACTCTTTCTCTCTTTTGTTAGCGCTGCCTCTTTTTTTTTCTACAGCCAAGCTTCTCTACTTTTCCCCTTTTTTAGTCTTCACTTTTTATCGTTGTCGCAAAATAGACTCTCTTTGGTTAGCGCTGGTTTGTGGTTTGATTGTAGATCTTCTCTCTATTCAAATGCGCTTTGGCGTGCATGCTTTAAGTTATACTCTTACTGTATTTCTATTATTTGATTTAAAGAATTATCTATTTGAAGAACGCTGGACTACCCTACCGCTGATGACTCTTTTATTTACTTTTCTCTTAAATTTCATTCAACTACTTGTTCTATTTTACTTTTCTTCTGCCTATTCCTATCCATTAAAATGGATGATTCTCGATCTTTTTTTAGCCTCTATGCATAATTTATTTTATACTACCATGGCTTTCTCTATCCTTTTTTATTTTTTCCCCAGTAAGCTTAAAAAAACCCCATCTGTTGTTAGATTTAACAAAGGTCTTGCTTAATCTAAATTTTTTCTAAGAAGAGTTAGCTGGCTGCTGCTGCCTGCGAATACAGTCAATAAAAAGCTGGCTTTTTTTAGAGCGAATTTGTTCTAGTAAATAGTGCATTTGCTCTTTTTCTTCTACCCCATATTTTTTAAGAGTAGTAGAAAACACTTCAAAAAGCACTTCTTGATAAAGCTTAATCGCTTGGCCACGCTGCATCGGATCATTTAAAGGATTGGGCTCTTTTAAAGCAGCTCTATTTTCCACTAACTTCCTTAATTGCTCATCTTGGATAGCAAGTTCTTTAGAGATGCTCACTGCCTGCTTTTCGGGTAATTTAGCTTCTATCAATACTTTTTTAACAATAGGCTCAGGAAAAAATCGCAGCAGTTCTTCTTTAGTACAGCTCTCTTCCACAAAGACCTCTTCTGCCTTTAAAGAACAGCAAGCTATTAAACTAAGAAGCACGCCTGTGAAATAAAGAGTCACTTGTTTCATGCCATCTCCTTTTATAACCTAATTACTATTCAAATGAAGGAATAAGTTTTTGAGCTTCTTCGCCAAAACAGTCCACTAATTTAGCCATTTGGCCAATAAGAATGTAGTCAAAAACAAAATCAGCAGTTGGCCTTTCATTGACTTGATACTGAGTCATTGTCTCATAAAATAGATTTTTTAATACTTTTATAAGTAGTTGGGCGGTAAACATGGCCCGCATAGGATCTTGTAATGGATTAGGCACCAAGCGAGCCGTAGCCTGTTGCATTCTAATAGGAACCTGAATGCTTTTTGACTTTAGCTCTTTTGCAATCGGCCCCCAAAGACCTTGAGGAATGCGATAAATGCTTAGAGATTGATAGACTAGCTCTTCTTGAAAAAAATTTTGCTGTAGATTTTTATAGCAAGTAGAATGAGAAGAAAGAGCAGCTAGAGGAGTAAAAAAGAAAAAGGCCATGAAAAGTAGTGAAAAAAAAAGCTTCATCATGACTCTGTTTTTAAGTTAAAATAAAAAATTTTATTGCTCAAATAAAAATCAAAAGAAGGCGCTTTCTTTTTAAAAGCTTTGTCAACCTAACTTTTTTGCTACTTTATTTAAGCCTAGCTGGATGACTATTTTTTTTTCATCAAAAATTTAGTTTTTTTGGTAAAGTTTAACTATCTGCCCACTTCACCTATCTTTATTGAAAAAGGAGTTTGCTTTGCATTTGTTAGAAGGTAAAAAAATTTCTGAAACTATTCAGATGAAAATTGCTAGCCAAATTACCGAACAGGTTGCCCATTTTAAAAGAAAACCTTGTCTTGCGGTTATTTTGGTCGGGAGTCATGGTCCCTCTCACATCTATGTTAATCATAAAATAGGTGCGTGCCAAAAAGTTGGAATGATTTCTCTTAAAAAAGAGTTACCTGAAACTATTTCTGAAGAAAGTTTGCTGCATGAAATCTTTTTACTTAATCAAGACCCTGCTGTTGATGGTATTTTAGTGCAGCTTCCCCTTCCCTCTCATATTGATCCTTTAAAAGTAACTTATGCTATTTCTGCTGAAAAAGATGTCGATGGATTTCATCCCATTAACTTAGGAAAAATGTTCATTAATGATCCCACCGGATTTCTTCCCTGTACTCCTTTGGGTATTCGCACTCTTTTTGAGTATTACGAAATTAAAACTCAAGGTAAGAATTTATTAGTAATTGGTAGAAGCAATATCGTAGGAAAGCCTGCGGCTACTTTATTTATGCAAAATCATCCATTTGGAAATGCCACAGTAACAGTGGCTCATAGCCATACCAAAAATTTAAAGACGCTTTGCCTATCCGCAGACATTTTAATAGTAGCAATAGGCCAGCCAAATTTTTTAAAAGCAGAGATGGTAAAAGAAGGTGCTGTAGTCATTGACGTAGGAACCAATCAGATCAAAGACTTAGAGAAAAAAAGCGGAAAGCGATTAGTAGGAGACGTGGATTTTAAAGAGGTACAGTCAAAGTGTAGTTTTATTACTCCTGTACCTGGCGGAGTAGGGCCTATGACTATAGCAATGTTACTACAAAACACTTTGACTAGCTATCAGCGCAAAAGGCCCCAAGAAAAAAGTTAGCTCTTGCTTTTTAAAACTTTTAGACGCTCTGCAGCTTTCAAGAGATGATAGCGAATATCTGCTTGTAAAAGGTCTAAAGTGAAAAAAAACTCTTTTAATTCTTTCTTTTTTTCTTTTTTAAGATCATCGGCTTCTTCATCTAGGGCAGCAAGCCTTTTTTGTTCTTCTATAAAACGATCTAGCGTTTTTTTGCAGCATTCATAAAAACATTGCTGCACTTTGCTAGCCATTTTTGCTACTGGGAATGAGCTTTTTCTTTTAGCAGAAAGAGAAGAACTTGCTGCACTTGTTTGCATAAAAGAGGGCTGGTTTTCTTTAGTAACTTTTTCTTTTTCTTCTACGAAAGCATTGATAAAATTTTGTTGTTCTTCTGCAAATTTGGCGTACTCTTCTTTTGATAAAAGGGAAATTTCTTTAATTTGCCTTCCATCCAAAAATAGATGACTTGTTTGATCAATTAGCTCTTGAGCAAAGGGAGAGTTTGGACCAATAAAAACTTGCGCTAAACCATCACTGGTTAAAGTGACCTGTACAAAACGGTCAGCATAGCACTTTTTCTTTTCTACCGTTAAAGAGTTTAAATCAATAGCTTTAAAGCGCGCAGAATGCTTGGCAACTACGTAAATTTTTTCTAAATGAGAAACAGAAGAAGAAACTTCAAAAGATGGATGAATTTTACACATATTTACTCCTTTATTATGTTTTCTATTCTATCAAGAAAAAAAAGAAAAAACAACAATATTTTTTTAATTAACAAAATCTTATTATAACAAATAAATTAAAAACGAAATCTTAATAAGATATAAATAAATAACACTTATCTTTATTTTTTAATAAATTAAATAAATAAGTTTTTATGACTATATCTTCTTCTTTTGCATTTTCTTTAGATTCTTTTACGCCTTCTTTAGATGAAAATTTTTTTTTGTGGGACCCTATTTTTATTTCAAATGAAAGACAAAGTACACTAATGGTAATAGTAACTACCTTGATCGAAAAAAAAATTGTTCCCCCAGGATTTTTTTTTAAAGAAAATTCTTTTTTGGTATCTTTGAATCAAGAAGAATTTATTGAAGAAATCAAAGACTGTGTAGTAGATGCTAATTACTACTTTACCCCAGCAATTTTTGATTTAAAACCTACCCACTTTTGTCATTTTTTAACCCATTTTTCGAAGTTACAAAAACTTGCTGAGGCTTTTGACCTTTCGCTTATTGCACTTATCGAACAAGTAAATAGCCTAAGTAAAAAAAATTTGTTGTTTCTTACTGAAAAGAGTGAAACTTATCTTTTTTTAAAAACAGTTTTTAACTTTTCTTTTCAAGAAATCGTTGATGGTCTCCTTATTTCTGAAAAAAATCTATTTTTACTCTATTTTTTTCATCACGATTTTTATAATTTTTATAAAGATGATTTTAAGTTTTTAAAGCTATTATTAAAAACGTCTCCTTTAGAGATTTTAGATCAGCTTATTTATTTGCACGAAGAAAATTTAAAAAAATCAGTTTTTTTTGCAAATAAAAACTCCTCTTCTTGCTTTTATTCACTAGCCCTTAATCAGGTAATACGCCAGCTAGCAAGTTGTTTTTTAAAGTTTTATGCTGAAAAAGAGAATCTTTTAGAGGCAAACAATAATGAATTGCTTTTGAAAATGGCTTTTCATGTGAGCTGCGCAGATGCTCCTTTTTCCAAAAGAGTCTCTTTTATTATTAAAAAAAACCTTTTTTGCGATTTAGAAGTAGAAGGACTAATCCCCCAAGAAATGCTGTATTTCTTAGAGGAAGGAGTACAAAAATTAGGAAAGAGACATATAAAGAAATTAAAAGGAAAAGAGATCGATTGCACCACTAGAAAAATCATTAGCTACACTAAATCCTTTCAATTTATGTATCTATTTGAAAGCCTTTTAAGAGGAATTGATTTTTTATCTGACCGCAACTCTTTAGAGTTGATGGGCAGACAAGCGGCACAGTTTTTAATTTTTGAACTTCAACGCTACTCTTCTTCCTCGGAAAATGAACTAGGCATTTTTTTCTCTTCTGGATGGTATGGGCATAATGTCACTATTGTGATTAAAAAAGAGAAATACAGTCAGTTTGCGCTCTACATTTGGAATACAGGAGAACATGCAAAAAAACATCACTATTCTTTTAACACAGGAAAAAAAAGAGCCTTTCAAAATGGTGTTTGTTGGAAAGGAATAGAGGAAAAACAAATTGCAGATGTGAAATTTTTAACTAAATTAATTTTAGGGGTCTTTAACACTTATCGCTTTACTCAAAATATTTATCAATGCACTCAGCAGCAATTTAAAAGTTATAGCCAGCCAGTAGAGGCACGGTTTGATCAACAGTGCTCTACACAAAATTATGGAACCTGTGTCTATAGTAGTTTTGTTGCCGCTACTGCTTGCCTAATTGATAACCCAAGCATTACAGAAGAGTTAAAGCAAGCTTGGGCGCAATCGATTAGAAAAAGGTTTATCAAAGCTTTTCCTCCTACTCTACGTGCTCCTAAAGATGTAGCTCTTTTAAAAGAGCTACGAGATAGTGAAAGCCGCTCGCTTAAAAAATGTAGAGTTTTAGCAAGCAATAGACCTTTTTAATAACTATGTTTATCTAATTTCACCTTTCCTCTAAAAATGTAGTAAATGACAGTAGTATAAGAAATTACTAAAGGCATTCCTATGAGAGCAAAAAGAAATAAAATCTTCAATGTTAATGCAGAAGAAGCTCCATTATAGACAGTAATACTAAGCTGCTCAGGATTTGTAATAGAGCGAATTACATTGGGATAGGTTCCTACAGCATACAGCGCAAATAGACAGATAATGTTTAGGCAAGAAGAGAAGAAAGCGCGATGATCTCTGCCAGCTACAATTTGGCGTGGAATATTGGCAACTGCAAAAATATTGATTACCGCTAAAATGAAGAAAAAGGGACGCTCTCTTAAAGTTTCTATCATATGAGGCTCATAAATCAATGTAGCCATGGTTGTAATTGTATAAGTAATGATAAAAGCAATAATGCAGCCATGGGACCGGCTGCGCATTTTATCATGTAACTCCCCTTCTGTTTTCATGAGCACATAGATAGCGCCATGCATTAAAAACAGGGTAGTGACAAATGTACCAAGCAAAAAAGCATAAGGATGAAGAAGGTCGCTCAACTGACCCACAAACTCTTTTGTTTCATCAAGCTCAATTCCATGAATTAAGTTAGCCATCATTACCCCTAAAACAAAGGTAATCACCAAACTAGCCAAAGAAAAAGCAATATCCCATGACCAGCGCCACCAGCTCATCTCCTCTTTACTACGAAATTCAATGGCTACTGCCCGAAAAATTAAACCTGTTAAAAGTAGCATCACAGGGGCGTAAAAAGCAGATAGCATGGTGGCATAAATTTCAGGAAAACCGGCAAAAAGAGCGCCGCCAGCGGTAACTAGCCACACTTCATTGCCATCCCATACAGGGCCAATAGAGTTTAACATGATCCGCCTTTCTTCATCTTTTTTGGCAAATAGATGAAGCATGCCTACACCTAAATCAAATCCGTCTAATATGGCATAGCCAGTAAGCAAAGTGACAAAGATCAAAAACCACAAAAACTCCAGATTTTCAACGGGCATCATCTAAACTCTCCTCAACAAAGTGTTTAAGATCATGATAAAGAACTTCTTTGTCTGCATGAGATTCATCTGGCCCATGATTAATTTTTTTATTCATCATATAAATGAAAAGAATAAACAAAAGTACATAGACAAAAGAAAACATGATAATAGAACTTAAAACTTGATTGGCAGTGACAGATTTAGAGAGTCCTTCTGAAATGCGCAATAAATTGTAAACAATCCAAGGGTAGCGGCCAGACTCGGCACAATACCATCCTGCTTGATTGCCAAGTTGCGGGATAATGGCCGAAGGGACCATTAAATAAAGTAGCCATCGCTGCTCTTTTAATCTTTTTTTATACCAGTAATAAAGGCCGGCTATCGATAAAAAAAACATAGCTGCCCACGTTCCTAGCATGATGCGATAAACATTAAATAGTACTGGCGCATTTGGCCAATCCTCTTTGGGAAATTGATCAAGCCCGGTCACAGTGGCATCTAAAGAGTCAAAAGAGAGATAACTAAGTAATTTAGGGACTTGAATGGCATAATCGATGCGCTCTTTTTCTGCGTTAACAACTCCAAAAAGAGTGAGTGGAGCGCCGGCAGTTGTTTGATAAAGCGCTTCTAAAGCAGCTAATTTTGCCGGTTGATATTTTGCTACAATTTTCCCGCTTTTATCCCCTACAAATAGCTGTAAGATAGTCGAAATGAAAGCTACCCATAAAGAAATAGTCATTGACTTTTGGGCAAATTTTAAATGTTTTTTCTTAAGCAGATAATAAGCTGCTACACTAATTACTAAAAAAGCTCCTGCCAGCCAACAACCAATAATTACATGCTGCAAGCGTACCATAGAAGAGGGGTTAAACACCATCGCCCAAAAATCGGTAATTTCTGCGCGCGCTTTTACCCCCTCTCCTACAATGTGAAAACCTGCCGGCGTTTGCATCCATGAATTGGCAACTACAATCCAAATCGCACTAAAATGAGTACCTAAGGCCATCATAATGGTGGCAAAAAAATGGGTTTTTGGCTTTACACGATTCCATCCAAAAATAACAATTGCTAAAAATCCAGACTCTAAAAAAAAGGCAAAAACCCCTTCTGCTGCTAAAGCGCTGCCAAAAACATCTCCTACATAGCGCGAGTAAGTGGCCCAGTTTGTGCCAAATTCAAACTCCATGACAATCCCGGTAGCTACTCCTATTGCAAAGGTAAGAGCAAAAATTTTAGTCCAAAATTTTGCCATGTTCAAATAAGTTAACTGACCAGTTTTTATGTAAAGTCCTTCTATAATTACCATGATCAAACTTAGTCCAATACTTAAAACTGGATAGATATAATGAAACATGATCGTGAGAGCAAATTGAATACGTGCTAGTATTAAAACATCCATTTCTGTCCTTTGAGGTTGCAAAAAACGAATTCAAAAAAGTCTTTTATAAGAAAATTACAAATAGGTCAAAGTTTTTAAAAACCATTGCCGATAAAAGGTCAAATCCGTCACACTTTGCAAAACATTGTTGTTTAAGGTTTAGAATGTGGTTATTTAACTTACTTGTGCCAAGCATAGAGGTGATCATCATGGCTGTGATGATCTATTATTTGCTCTCTTTTTTTTGGAACACTCGTGCCATGGACCTGTTATACGGAAGTTTAGCTTTTTTGGCTATGTATGGTTTAGCAAAATGGCTAAATTTTCCTGTTTTAGAAAAACTTCTTTTTTATGTCGTCAATGTAGCTATCTTAGCCATGCTAATTATTTTTCAGCCAGAGCTTAGGCTTGCTCTTTCTAAACTCAGTCTCAAAAGTAAAAAGTATCGCGAAATTACGGAATTTGACAAATTTTTAGATAGTATTGCGCAGTCTATCTATCGACTCTCAGAAAGAAGAGTAGGCGCCTTAGTCGTACTGGAAAATCAAGACTCTTTAGAAGACTTAGCAAATAAGGCAGTTATCTTAAACTCTCGCTTTTCGCCTGAGCTCCTCGAATCGATTTTCATTACCACTACTCCTTTGCATGATGGAGCTGTTATTATTCGCGGTACCACAATTTTATCGGCTGCCACCATTCTTCCACTCGCCGATGATACCACCTTGCTTTCTAAGTCGATGGGAACAAGACATCGCGCCGGGCTAGGAATTAGTCAGCTTACCGACGCTTTAGTGATCGTTGCTTCAGAAGAGACAGGCAAAGTCTCTTTAGCACGCGATGGCATCATGACAAGAGGCGTTAAAATTGACCGTTTTAAAGGAATTATTCGAAGTGTTTTTAGCCCGCCAAAAACCCCCATCACCAATAAGTTTAATTTAAGAGGGCTTTTTAACTTATGGAAAGGCCAATGAACTCTTTCTTTTTTCATCAGTGGCAAAAAAAACTAGTTGCCCTTTTTATCGCTTCGCTACTCTGGATTTTTGTCAATCAAACGATTATCACTACTAAAACAATCTCTTCTGTTCCGGTGCGCATTGTTAATCTACCTAATGATCATACCGTCATAGGGCTACTCCCTAATGGTTTTTTAAATAAACGAATGACATTAACTTTAACAGGTACAAAAGATATCATTGATTTTCTTGAGCCTGGGGACTTAGAGGTTGTGGTCGATGTTTCTAATCAGCCTACTGAAGGGGCTTTAAACATTACAAAAAAAAATCTCATTAGCCTTAACCCAGATATTAATTTAAGTCATCACATCAACGCTGTAGATCACATAGAGTATATTTTAAAAATGAGTCCAACTTTAACGGAAACTGTGCTGGTTACCATTCTTCCACCCATTGGCGACCCCCCAGAAAACTATGACTTTTTAGATATCTGGCCTATGACCTTCACGCAAACCGTTACCGGTCCTCAAGACTTCGTTACTAGACTCAAAGAAGAAGGACTAGAAATAGTTTTTAATTTAGATGAAATTTCTAAAGAAGAACTAGATAGTTTACCTCCAGAAGGCCTTTATGATGACATTATTAACTTTAACGTTCCAGCAAGCTGGAAAAAAATAGCAATCCCCCTTCCTGGCCATCATTTTGAAGCAATTAACGACCCGGAAGCGCAAAACTGCTACATTACTTTTCTGCGGAAAAAATTACTTCCTATTCCCATTCATCTACCCGTGCAAGTTTTTTATCCTTTAAAAAATAGTACAACAATCAACCCTTCTACTTATAAGCTGGGGGTTAACCAGTTTATTGATTTAGAAAATGAAATTCCTACTTTATCCACTCCTCTTTTTGCCAACAATGTTAGTCAACTTTTTTTAGAGGTGGTATTAGATAACCTTCAACTTCAAATTGTAGCAGCTCCTAAGTCAGAAAGAGAAAAATTAGAGTGGTCTATCTGCTTTGTCAACCAGTCTCATCTAGAAGAGACCTACGTAGCTTATCTCTTTAATCATGCCCGCCCACGCACGCGTAATAACCCGGCTAAATCACAAGAAAGAGATACCTACCTTCGCCATCGTTTTAGAAATTTTTTGCGCCACTTTACACTTTATCTCTCTAAACAGACAAAATTTGAATTAGAAAGTACGCTAAAAGATAGTCAAGTCAAAGTACATGTGCCTAATGTGACTCAAGCAGCTGCTACCATTGAGGAGTCCTACTAGATTATGCCCGTAGAGCGCTACTATTTAAAAGACTCTTTGACAGAAAAAACCGAAGTTCTTTTACAGGGAACAGAGCTGCACCATCTTTACCGGGTAATGCGCGGAAAAATAGGTGACTCTATTGAACTTGTCAATGGCGCAGGCTGCCTAGCTATTGGAACTGTAGTAGAGCTTGATCAAAAAAAAGCTAAAATTTTTATTAAAGAGTGTAAAACTTTTTCTTTAATCACTAAAGTTATTTTAGCCCAAGCCCTTGTCAAGCCAAATAAACTTGACTTCATTTTAGAAAAAGGAACAGAGCTGGGCGTTGATGAATTTTGGTTATTTCCCGCGGAACATAGTATAAAATCAGAGCTCTCTTCCAACCAAATGGAGCGCGCTCAAGCTTTAACAATAGCAGCGATGAAACAGTGTGGCAGGTTAACCCTCCCTAAAATTACTTTAATGCCTCCGTTAAGTAAGTGGGAAAAGTTTTCTCCCTATAGCTTTTATGGTGACCTAAACCCTGCTGCACCTCTATTTTTAGACTCCTTGCAAAAGCAAACGAGCTGTCCCTCTATCACCTTTTTTATCGGGCCAGAAAGTGGCTGGAGCAATAACGAAAAAAAAATTTTAAATGAAAAAGGAGTAATGGCAGTAAAGCTGCATCGTTATATTTTACGTACAGAGACAGCTCCTTTAGTTGCTTTAAGCCTTATTCACTATTTTTTCACTTACAAAAATGGATAAGATGCACCTTTTTATTTTTGGTCCCTCTTGCAGCGGAAAGTCCACATTGGCCTTAGCTTTAAAAAATAGTCTCGGAGAAGACTGGCGCTCTATAGATAGAGATGATCTTATCGAACAAAATATCTGCACTGAAGACAAAGCCAACCAAACCATTGATGGACGAATTGCATCTTTAAAAGCCAATACCATCATTGACGCGCAAATTCCATGGCGAGATAAAAAAGAAGGTGAGTTTTATTTTGTAGTATTACCGCCTTTAGCGGTTTTACTTGAGCGAGACAGCAATCGCACTCAGCGCTTGAAGCGTACAGAAAAAAGAGCGCACTACGCTCGGCTTTATGTAGAAGAAACTTATCAAAAGATTGCTTCTTTAGCCCCTGAGATATTTGATGCCCGCTTTGACTCTTCTTTACAAACTATCGAGCAGGAACTCCGTATTATTTATTATTTAACATCCCTTAGCTCCTAAAAAAATTTAAATCAAGCTTAGGCCCCTAAATTATGCAAGAATTAAGTCTAAAACTAACAATTCTACTTTAGGGTTTAAGGGGGCTTTTGAAGAATTTGACTTGAAAAAAGCAACCTAAAAGTGGTAAAAGTACTTTTTCAAAAACTTAAAAAGTTGGTTAAAAAAAGCAAAAAAAATAAACTTTTTTTTCAGTGACCGCTTATAGTTTTCCTTTAAAAACTTATTAATTAGGTGATATCATTATATGTCTACTAATGAAATGACAACGGACTTACAAGAAACTACAGGTGCTTTAAAAACTTCTCACCTAGCAGAACGGTTCCAGCAGTTAACCGTTTTTTTAAATAAGCGCATTATGGGGCAAGAGAATTTAGTGAGTCGTCTTCTCATTGCTTTGCTTGCCGATGGTCATCTTTTAGTAGAAGGAGCGCCCGGCTTAGCCAAAACCCGGGCAATTAAAGTGCTCAGCTCTGCTATCGACAGCCAATTTCATCGCATTCAATTCACCCCAGATCTTCTCCCAGCAGATATTACAGGCACAGAAATTTATCGCATGGAAACAGGGCAGTTTGAATTTCAAAAAGGCCCCCTTTTTCATAATATTTTGCTTGCCGATGAAATCAACCGCGCGCCTGCTAAGGTGCAATCTGCTCTTTTAGAAGCAATGGCAGAAAGGCAGGTTTCCGTAGGCAAAAACAGCTACTCTTTACCAGATCTTTTTTTGGTAATGGCTACGCAAAACCCCCTGGAGCAAGAGGGCACTTACCCCTTACCTGAAGCACAGCTTGATCGCTTTTTGATGAAAGTTCATGTTGGCTACCCTACTGCCCAAAAAGAGTTGGAGATTTTAAACCTAGTTTTACAAGAAGCAAAAAATTTAGAAGCAGACGCTAGCCTTAGCTTAAAACCTCTTTTACCCCAAGAGCTTTTTGCTGCTAGAAAAGAGGCTTTAAATCTATTTATGGCCGAAACTATTGAGCGCTACATCGTACAAATTGTTTTAGCTACTAGAGATCCTGCTCCTTATGGTATGGAGTTTACTCATTGGATCACCTGCGGCGCCAGCCCGCGCGCTACCATTAGCCTTGCGCGCTGTGCCAAAGCTTTGGCTTTTTTACAAGGAGAGACATTTGTAGGACCACATCATGTACAAGCGCTTGCGAAAGAGGTACTGCGTCATCGCATCATCTTATCTTATGCAGCAGAAGCAGAAGGTATTAGCGTCGATGATTTCATTGAAAAGCTATTAGTAAAAATTCCGGTGCCTTAAGATGTTGATAGAGTCAAAGAGAACTGGAGCGCAGTGCGTTACCGTTACCTTAAACGAACTTTTACAAATCAAGCCTTGGGCGCAGCAGCTAACTCTTTTTCCCCAAAAAGCAAAAAGCCAAAGAGCTGGCCTGCATCTTTCTCGTTTACTTGGCAAAGGAATGGAGTTTGCTGAAAGCAGAAACTATCAAGCTGGAGATGATGTAAGAGCTATTGACTGGCGCATTACAGCGCGCACGGGAAAAGCGCACACTAAACTCTTTCATGAAGAAAAAGAGCGCCAGGTTATCCTTGCTGTCGATATGCGCAGCGCTATGTTTTTTGCTACTCAAGGAGTTTTTAAATCCGTACAAGCGGCGCTCATAGCAAGCTGTATTGGTTGGAAAGCTACTACTTGTGGTAATCGTTTGGGCGCAATCATATTTAATGAATCTCAAACCTTTGATTTCTCTCCACAGCTAGGAAAAAAAAGTTTGCTCGCTTTTTTAAAAAAGTTATCCCATTGTCAGCCGATCTGCAACTCACTGCCAAGGTCTGACAATTCACCTCTAAAAATAGAGAACATGCTTTTAAAAATAGAGCAAATGAATCGCCCAGGAAGTTTGATTTTTTTGATTAGTGATTTTAGAAGTTTTTCTTCTCAAAACGAAAAAAAAATCCAGCAGCTGGCGAAACAAAGCATGGTTTATCTATGCTTTTTACACGATCCTTTTGAAGCCAATCTCCCTTCTAATTTTGGCTTTAGCATTACAGATAATGTGGAAGAAATAAGGGTGGATCCAGCTCAAGAGACTGGCTTTAAAAAATACCATGAGCTTTTTGTGAAAAGAGAAAGCCAATTAAAAAATTTAGCAAAAAATCAACGAATCGCTCTTTTTAAGCTCAGTACTAAAGATAACTTTTATACAAGCCTCATGCACTACTTTAGATAAAATGGCAATTCATCCCTCACAACTACCTTTAAAAGAAATTCATCTCCCCGATCCAATAAAAATTTGGCCATTACCACTTGGTTGGTGGCTCCTTGTTTTTTTATTAATAAGTGCGCTGCTCACCTGGATTTTTTTTAAATTTTTTTACTCTAGATCTAGTTTAAAAAAAGAGGCAACTTACGCTTTAAACCGCATTGAAAAAAAGTTAGCAAGTGGTTTTCCAGCCATTGAGAGTTTAAAAGAGATCTCTATTTTATTAAGGACATTAACCATTGCGCAGGGGCAAAAAGAAGTCGCTCACTTAACGGGTCTATCTTGGCTGAAGTTTTTAGATCAGCGCTTAGGTGGATCAGAATTTAGTCAAGGGGCAGGAGCTATTTTACTTAGCGGTCCTTATCAACAAAATGCAGATAAAAAAGAGGTGGAAGAGCTTTTAAAACTTTGTTATCAGTGGGTGCGCCATTTATGATTAATTTTGGCTGGCCCCTTCTCTTTTTTTTGCTTCCTTTACCAGCTTTGCTCTACTATTTGTTGCCAGTGAGCAAAAAACAACAAAGCGCCGCCCTTATAGTGCCTGACTTAGAAGACTTTAGCTCATTTAATACCCCTACCTATCGCTTTACAGGCGCTTTTTTTTGGTTTTTTCTTGCTTGGACTCTACTTATTATCGCTGCTGCTCGCCCTCAGTGGGCTGGCCCAACCGTTGAAATTCCTAAAAGCGGCAGAGATTTGATGTTAGCAGTTGATTTGTCCGCTAGTATGCAAACGCAAGATTTTAAAATAAAAGGCAAGTATACCGATCGATTAACTGCGTTAAAATTCATTGTAAGCGACTTTATCGAGCGCCGCAAAGGAGATCGCATTGGTTTAATTCTATTTGGCTCCAATGCCTATCTACAAGCGCCTTTAACTTTTGATACAACGACAGTGAAACAATTTTTACAGGAGTCTCAAGTCGGTTTTGCAGGAAATGCTACTGCTATAGGAGATGCTATTGGCCTGGCAGTCAAACAACTCAAAAGTAGCGCGCAAAAAAGCAAAGTGCTTATCCTTTTGACCGATGGCAGTAATAACGCAGGAGAGCTAACCCCGCAAAAAGCAGCAGAAATCGCGGCGAAAGCGCAGCTTAAAATTCATACAGTAGCAATTGGCTCAAATAAGATCCCTTCTGCGCGCTTTTTTGGGATGGCAGCAACCTCTTTCGGAAACGAGATAGATGAAAAAACTTTACAGCTTATCGCTGAAAAAAGTGGTGGTAACTATTTTCGTGCTTATCACACAAAAGAGCTATCAGAAATCTATCGATACATTGACCAGCTAGAAAGTATCAAGCAAACTCATCAACGCTATCGGCCAGTCACTGAACTTTATTTTTGGCCGGCACTAGCTGCTTTGTTGATACTTACTTTATTTATATTACATGAGCTAAATTTTAAGAGAGGATGATGAGCGCTTTTCACTTTTTTCGCCCTAGCCTATTTTTATTGCTAATTCCTCTATTGCTACTTTTTGCTTTTAAAAAATTCAAAACTACTAAGCCTACTTACCTAAACCAAATTTGCAGTCCTGATCTACTTCCTTATATAGTAAAATTTCGCTCTAAGGGCGCTTCTTTTTTTTATCCTCTTCTTTTTTTTATCCTCTCTTTATTAGTTTTTGCAGTAGCAGGCCCTAGCTGGCAAAAGTCCGCCTCTCCTCTAATGCAGTCGCAAACAGGAGCTGTTGTTGCTCTTGACCTCTCTAAAACGATGGATACAGCAGATATCAAACCCTCCAGGTTAAAAAGAGCGCTTTTTAAATTAGAAGATTTTTTAAAAAAACGTGTGGAAGGAACTACAGCTTTGCTGGTGTTTGCCGAAGATGCTTTTGTAGTTACCCCTCTTACAGAAGATACTTCTACTATCCAAGCAATGATACCTGCTTTGCAAACTTCTATTATGCCTTCTAATGGCCACAGCCCCTTTAAAGCAGTGGCTAAAGCAATTGATTTGTTACAACAAGGAGGCATTGTAAATGGCTCTATTCTGTTAATCACGGCAGAGCTAAGCAAAGAAGAGGGAGAAAGCATAGCGCAGTTAACAAAGCAAAATCATGTTCAAGTATCTGTATTAGCAGTAGGCACCGAAAAAGCAGCGCCTATTGAAGATGGCTCGGGAGGGTTTGTCAAAGACTCTAAAGGCAATGTTTTAGTCAGTAGGTTATCAAAAAACCAGCTTAAGAAGCTTAGCAGAGCTACTGGAGGAGTCTATCAAACCATTACTAATACCGATCAAGATATTGAAATATTAAGTAGCCATATCAACCAAGCTTCTTTTACCGCGGTAAAATCTAACCAAAATGCAAAGGAAAACTGGCATGATCAGGGATATCTTTTTATTCTTTTTGCGCTCCCATTTTTTTTACTCTTTTTTCGAAAAGGCTTGCTAATCATTTTATTTTTTACCCTTCCTTATCAACTACAGGCACTTGCATGGAATGATCTTTGGCAAAGGCCCGATCAACAAGCAGCAAATTTTTACTCTGCAGGTCAGTTCGATCAAGCCTGTGAAAAATTTGCAGATCCTAACTGGAAAGCGGCCTCTTATTATCAGTTAAAAAATTATGAAGCTGCAGCCACTCTTTATCAAGGAGATCATTCGGCCACAGGTTACTACAACTATGGAACGGCTAAAGCAAAAAATGGAGAGTTGCTGCAGGCCCTGGCTGCTTATGAGCGAGCTTTGGAAATTGACCCTAGTAATGAAGATGCAAAATATAATAAAGAGTTAATTGAAGAGGCTTTAAAAAAAGACAAAGAAGACAAAGAAAGTCCATCTCCAAACCAGCAAAAAAATGAGCAAGATACAAAAGAAGAGCAAAAAAAGGAAAGTTCGCCTCAAAATCCATCTTCTCCGCAAAGCCCTCAAGAAAATACCTCTTCCAAGCAAGCGCAAGATTTTTCTTCTGATAAACCAGCTTCTAAGAATCCAAACTCTAAAAAAGAAAAAAAGAGTGCTTCTCAAGATAGCCCATTGCAAGAAGATCAAGAGCAAACAGCTATCTCCTCTTCTCAAGAGCAACAAAATTTAGAAGAGCAATTTTGTCAACAGATGAACAAAGAGCTAAAGCAAGAAAGCAAAAAAGATCAAAGGCCTAATCTTCAACAAGCACCAAAAGAAGATTTTGCTCCGTCAGCCAAGCAGCCAGGAGCTAACCAAAGCCAAGATTTTATCCAAGAGCTTCCTCAAGAAGATCTTGATGCAAGACTACTAGATCGCATTGAAGACGATCCCTGCACGCTGCTTAGAAGAAAGTTTCTTTTTCAGTCTCGCCAAAAAAAACAACCCTAAAGGAATAATAATGATAAAAACAAGCCATTTTTTTTCTTCTATTCTCTTTATTTTTTTCTTTAGCAGCAGCTTTTGTATGGCTACAGTAACTTTAAGCCTCAGTAAAAAAAAGATTTCCTTACAAGAGCCTATCACACTAAAATTTTCCTCTTCTGCTTCCATAGAATCTGCGCCCGACTTTTCTTTGTTAAACAAAAATTTTGAAGTTCTCTCTTCTTCACAAAATCAAAGTATTGCAATCAGCAATGGTCAAATGACGCAAGTGAATGAATGGGTATTAACAGTAGCAGCGAAACAAGAAGGATTAATAGAAGTCCCCTCTATTCCATTTGGTGCTGATAACTCTCCTGCAGAACAAATTGAGGTAAGTGCAGCAGCTCCTGCTCAAAGTAGTGACTCTCTGTTTATAGAAACAGAGGTTTTACCATTAGAAAAGGCTTTTAACCGCTCACAAATTCTTTATACAGTGAAACTTTACCGCGCCGTTAACCTTGGTCAAGCCACACTTAGCGCCCCTAAGCTAAGTGATAGCGACGCTATCATTGAAAAAATTGGTTCAGATCGCGAATACGAATATCAAGATCCTAATGGCAATTCCTATATTGTTTTTGAAAGGCGGTATGCAATCTTTACAGAACATATTGGTACCTTAACTATTTATCCCACTATCTTTACCGGACAGGTTGTAAAAGGAAACTCTTTTTTTAGCATGCAAACAGAGTACAAAAGAGTATTATCAAACAGCCATACTTTAGAAATTGAGCCTATTGCCGCCTCTTTTAATAGTAAAAACTGGTTAGCAGCATACGATGTCAAACTCTCGCAGGAGTGGTCTACCGATCTTACAAACCTTACTGCTGGCGAGCCGGTTACTTGGACTATCACGCTACAGGCCAAAGGATGCATTGCTAGCTTAATTCCTGACTTTACTCCCTCTCTACCAAATTCTGTAAAGTACTACCATGACAAAGCCTCTCTTTCTAATGAAGCTGGTCTAAATGGTATCGATGGAAAAAGAGAGATTAAACTTGTATTAATAGCTAATGAAGCTGGCGACCTTCTTTTACCGGAAATAAAAGTAAAATGGTGGAATCTTGCTAATCAAAAAGAAGAAATTGCTTATCTTCCCTCTCAATTAGGGAAAGTGACTATGGATCCCTCTTCTTTCATTACAGCCATGAATGAAGAGACTTTGGAGAGCGTAGCAAAAAATCCTATCACTTCTTTCAAAGAAATAGAGATCATTCCTTTATGGGCTAAAGGGTTGATTGCCTTAAATGGATTTTGGTTGGTCTTAATAATAGCAATTCTCAGCAGAGGAAAAAAGCTAAATTTTTACTCCAAAAAGCCAAGTGACCCCTCAAAAAATCTGCTTAAAAAGCAGCTAAAGCAAGCTTGTTTTCAAAATGATCCTAAAAAAAGCGAACTGCTTTTGTTGCAGTGGGGTCAGATTCAGTTTCCTAAAGAAAAAATTTATAACTTATCTCAGCTAAGCACCTTAACAACAGACCCTTTGAATGAGCAAATCGATATACTTTATCACCATCTTTATGGTTTAGAAAAAAAATGGTCGGGGCAGCGGCTGTGGGAAGCTTTCAAAGTTTATCAAAAAAGCTATCATTCCCCTATACAAGTAGATAAAAACTTAAAGAAAAAACTAGAAAGCTTAGAGCAACTCTATACCAAGTAACTTAAAATCAACTACATGCTTGTTGATAATATGGTAACGCCTCTTTCGTTTGAGAATGAATAGAAACTAGCTGTAGCGAAGTTACTGGACAGCTATTAATAAAATCAAAGCAGGCCTTTAAAGAAATAGCTGCGGCTCTTTCTTTAGAGAAGCCAAAAATTCCTGTACTGATCGAAGGAAAAGCAAGATGCGATTGCTTGTTTTGATGCGCCAGTAACAAGCTATTGTAATAACAAGAATAGAGCTGACTCTCTTTT
>CATLPS010000007.1 GCA_950054535.1 uncultured Chlamydiae bacterium
ATGATTTCGATTGTCTCTTCAGTAGAAACTTTTTCTCCAGGATGATAGCATGGCTTATTTTCTCCTAGGTAAAGATGAAAAGCTTCTTTTACCGAGCGTACATATCCTTTTTTCATCATTAAAAGTGCAATATGCGGCCTACCGATCATCGCAGCAGGAGTAGACTGTTTAAGCTCTATTTCATCAATAGGCATTTGATGCATTTTTAATAAATCTAAAATCATTTGATTTCTTAAAGTACGCCTGTGACAGTGAAATTTACAAAGCTTTTGGATTTCTACTGAATCTAAGGAAAAGCTATAAGCAAGTACATGAACATTTGTTTTTTTATATGTCGTGGAAAATTCTACGCCCGAAATCAAAGGAAGTTGAACTTTTTTTGCCTCCTCTAAAGCTTCTTTATAAGCGCCAATTGTATCGTGATCTGTTATAGAAAGCGCTTTTAGATTAAGTTTTACAGCTAAATGAATCAATTCTGTTGGGGTCAAAGTACCATCAGAACAGGTGCTATGGCAATGTAGATCAGCTCTAAATGGATGCAAATGTATTCTCCTCAAAGGGAACAAAGCGCACTTCTCTTTGCAATTGCATGCCCGTTTCTTTTTTTACAGTTTCTTCAATAAATTTAAATAAGGACTGCATCTCTTTGGCAGATGCGTTTCCGCTATTAATAAAAAAGTTGCCGTGAAGCTGCGATACCTCGGCATCTCCGATTTTTTTACCTTTTAAACCGAGCTGATCAATCAGAGCGCCCGCAGAAATATGAGAAGGGTTGCGAAAAGCACACCCAGCTGATTTTTCGCTATAAGGCTGCGTCTTTGTGCGATAGCGAATGAGCTTTATTTGCTCTTGACGGGCTTTAGAAGAAGGGCGAAGAGAAAAAGTAGCGCTAACTATCGCTCCTTTTAATTTTTGAAAGGAGGAAAAGCGATAATCAAAGTGGAGTTGCTCCACAGGAAAATGGAAAAATTCTCCTTCAGAGGAGATAAAATCGACGCTATGTAAAGACTGACAAGTTTCTTTACCATTTGCTCCTGCATTCATAAAAATAGCTCCACCCACACTTGCGGGAATCCCTGAAGCAAATTCTAATCCGGTCCAGCCTTCGCGAGCAGACTGTGTACCCAACAAAGAAAAGCTATAACCGGCGCCAACTTTCCATAAATTTGGCTGAGGTCTAGAAAAAAAATCAATGCGATTAGCAATGACTAAACCATTAAATCCACGATCATCGAACAAAGTATTCGATCCTTTTCCTAAAATAAAAAAAGGAAGCATTTTTTGATGGCAAAATGTCAAAACTTGCTGCATTTGGATGGGGTGACAAACCTCTATAAAAAAACGTGCTGGTCCTCCGATACGAAGCGTATTTAATTTTTTTAAACAGTAGCTAGTTGCAAAATCACCAAAAATTTTTTCATGATTCATTTTGGTGCCTTTCCACCTTGTCTTTAAGGGCGTTAAAAATTTTTTCTTGGTTTTCTACTTCACTGTCCACTAAAACAGCTGCCTGTTTTTGTAATAGCTCTTTCGATGAATCATTTCCCAAACTCTTCTGATAAAGATGGTCTAAAAGAGCGTTCACAAATGAGGCAGATTCTGGCGTACTAAACTTACGGGAAAGTCGAATTGCCTCAGCTATTACTATTTTAGCGGGTATTTTTTCTTCTGAGTCATCGAAAAAAAGTTCGAAAACTCCTATTCTTAAAATATTTTTCGTCACATTTTGGATGCGATCAAAACTATAGGAAGTAGATGCTGAGGCAATCAAAGGGTCAATTTGATTTTGAAATAGAAAAATTTTCTCTACTTTTTCTTGAGCAGCATGAACATGCTTTTTTGCAACTTTTAATTGTGCCATCATTAGTTCTAGCATTGCCTGTTTTTCAGCGTTGCCTAAGTTAAAGCTGTATAAAAGTTGAAATACAATTTCTCTAAATTTTTGATGGGGGAGAGTCATGGCTATTTCATTTACCTAGTTCAAGATCATCTGTTACTTTCATTTATAATAGTACAAAAACTATAGCTTAATCCTTTAGTTTAAGGCCATCTTGAAATGAAAAATCCTTTTTTCTTTTTACCGCTCTTTTCATTAGAAAAATTACTTAATGGGGATTTCTACTTTTTTTTTAAGGCCTTTACACTGTACATAAAGGCGGCGCAACCTTGATTCATTATCAAAATCTAAAAGCAGCTCCATCCATCCTTCATTAAAATAGTAAGAAATTAATGTATTGTGACGAAAAATTTCTTTATGCCTAGCTTCTTTAAATAACGCTTCTGCTTTGGCGCGTGACATATATTTTGTGATTTTTGTAGGAGGGTGCACTGGATGGGTGAGAAGATCAATAAATTCTTGAAAAGAAATTTGATTACTTAAAGTAATACCTAAATCAGAGCCCACTTCTTCAGGTGTAGAAAAAGGATAACGTAGCCGCATAAAAAAGCAAGAGAAAAGCTTAAAGAGACTGCTCATTACGAAATTCACTTTTAATTGTCTTAGATCTTTGATTTTATTCTTTCTTGTTGCTTGTTTGCAATCAAAAATTTTTAGGTCAATTTGTAAGCAAAGTCGCTGTTAACCGTTTATAGGAACTTTTCAATTAAAGTTGCTGTAAGAGATCATTTAAAAAAAAACGATCTACTCAAAAAAACATTGAGTTTTCCCTTTTACTTTGTTATATGACCTTACCATGAAATGAATCAAGTAAAGATATGTTAGCAATTTTTTTAGATATTGAAACAACAGGCCTTGATTTTTTTGCTCATCGAGCTATTGATTTCGCTTTCAAAATCATTGATATTTCCACAGGTAAAGAAATGTACTGTTTTCAAACCGTGGTAAAACAGCCTGTAGAGGTGTGGGAGAGTCGTGATTTGCAAAGTATTAAAATTAATGGGTTTGATTGGGAAAAAATACAGACAGGGATTACAGAAGCGGAACTTAAAAATCAAATTATTTCTATTTTTTCAAAATTACATATTTCTAGGGAGAGGGCTTTTTACATTTGCCAAAACCCAGCCTTTGATCGGGGATTTTTTTCGCAAATTGTAAATATTTATACTCAAGAAACTTTGCATTGGCCTTATAGATGGCTTGATTTTGCCTCCATGTTTTGGGCATTACAGGTAAAAAATGCTAAACAGCAGCGCCTTTCTTTACCCATTGAAATCAACTTATCAAAAAATGCTATTGCTGAGCATTATCACCTTCCTTTAGAGTCGATGCCCCACTCTGCACTCAATGGAGTAAATCATCTTATTTTATGCTATCAAACTGCAATTGGATTTGGAGACTTAACTTTTGCTATTCCGCAGCCATTAACTAAATATGATGAATAGCTTTTTTTTGGATAAAAAGAAGGGAAGGGCTATTTTTTCGATTTAGCCATTGATGATGGCAACAGCTCCAAGTTTTTGCAGAAAGACTTTTAAAAAAATCTAACAGAGCCGTTTGTTCTATAGCTCCTTCGTTATGCCCCGGGTAGCAAGTAATGGAAATTGCTCCTCCATTTTTCACTAAACTCAAAGCTTTTTCTATACTTTTTAAAGTGGTTTCGACCTTAGTTGTTAACTGTTTGTCTCCTCCGGGTAGATAGCCGAGGTTGTAGACAACTAAAGCGATACTTTTTGGCAGGATTTGCTTAGGAAAAGTAGAATGACATCCATAGTAGTACTTCACTCGATTGCAAATAGACGGGCTTAGATTTTGCTCTAAAAAAAGTTTTGCTTTCTCAATTGCTGTTTTTTGCACATCGACTGCCCAAACTTCACCATTTGAATCGTCTAAAACAAGCTGACTTAAATAACGTGTATCTTGACCATTTCCACAAGTTGCATCAATGACAATATCTCCTCGTTTTGCAATTAATTTCCAATAATGGTGCGCTAAATCTAAATGAGACTGAAAAAGAGGAAAGTGATAATGCATAAAAATTTTACGTAATTTTTAAAATAAAAAGATAAAACATAGCACAAAAATTGAATTTATTCCATGATCGCGATTTCAAGTTAAATAGTTATAGAGCAAGTAGTGATGGAGATACAAGAGGTAATTATTATTGGAGCAGGAATTGCGGGTTGTGCAACCGCTTTAGCATTAGCTCAGCGCCATATTCCCGTTATGCTTTTTACTTCTCCTACAGATGAGCGTATCTATCACGCTCCTTTTATCAAAAAAGAGGAGCTAGAGAAAAAAATTTTAGAGATTCAAAAGGATGTTAGGCAAAGTTTGAGTTGCTCTAGAGCGCATGAACAGCTTTACCTAAGCGCCGAAACTAGCATCAATCAGTTGATTGGGGGATACTACTCCATCGATCGTAAAGGAAATGTCGATATCCATCGTAGTTTAATTGAGCAGCTAAAAAAACTTCCTGAAGTACGCTGGATTTTTAATCAGAGTCTACTCGAGCTCCTAACTCTTCATCAACACTCTGCTTGTCTGGCTGATGTGCATAAAAGCCCGATGTGTGTAGGAATTACTACGTTTAACCATGAAGCTTTAAAAGTAGAGCGTTATTTAGCAAAAGAGGTAATCATTGCCACAGGGGGAGCAACTTCCCTTTATCCTTACTCTACTCATTCCAAATCAGCCAGAGGAGAAGGAGTAGCAATTGCGTGGCGAGCAGGAGCAAGGTTAGTAAAAATGGATCAAATTCAATTTCATCCTTTAGGTTTTTTCGAAAGGGATCAACCTTGCGTGCCTTTATCAGTAGATCTTTTAAAAGATGGAGGGCAGCTAGCGCTTACAAAACACTCTATTAATGAGGTGGTTCCTGATTTTACTTGTTTGACCGATCAGCTCTATACATTAATGTTAGAAAATCGATTAGAGCACTTATGGCTAAACTTGACAATGCTAGATAGCTCTATGCTAAAAGACAAATACCCTTCTTTAGATGCATATTGTTTAGATCGTGGATTAAATATTGCTAAGGATCGTTTGCCAGTAGTTCCTGTAGCCAGATATACGGGAGGTGGCATTGCTGTGGATAAATATAGCCAAACTAGCATGCAAAGGCTAAGAGCAGTAGGGGAAGCTGCTTGTACAGGTTTAACTGATAACTTTGAAGATGAAGCAATGGGTGTGATTGAAAGCTTAACCTGGGCTTTTAATTGCGCAGAAGATATCGCCGCTAAGCTTTCTAAGTTTATCTATTATTTTCCTAAGTTAAAAGTAAATACGATTGTCGTTCAACCAGGAAAAAGCCTGAAAGAGGATTGGCGCTTGATCAATTTTATCATGTGGAATTATGGCGGAATTAAGCGGGATAAGTCTCATCTAAAACGAGCTCGAGTATTTTTAAATCAATTACAAAATTTCAATTCACTTAATTTTTCTTCAGGACCATCACTAGAACAAATTCACCTTATTTTTGCTAATCAAATGGCTCTGTTAATCATTGAAAGTGCTATTAATAATTGCGCCTCCAAAACAGATCCAGCTCTATTTTCTACACCACCTCATGAAGAATTAATACAGTTAGGTATTCAAATCTAAAAAAATTGCTCTTTGTTGCTTAACTTGTTGCTTAATCTGTTTCATTTAAACTAAAAAGGCTTTTCCTGAAAATGAGCAATAAAATGGACTTCATTTGGATACCCTAAAGTATCTCCAAATAATTGAGAAAAATCTTTTTGAATTTTTTCTAAACAATGATCTTGCGCAGTATTATCTGCTAAAAAAGGCAGATCAGCTACGACTTGGATCGAGTTTTTTTTTATAGAAAAATAAAAAGGAATAGAGGTAGAAGGGAAATTTTTTTTCCAATAATTTTGTAAATATTGTTCTACCAAATTTTCGTCAATCGCTATGGAACGGCTTCCAATTTTAACAAAGGCAAAATGACGCCCACTGTTAAAGGTAGCATAGGTAATCAGCGAAAGGCCAATTAATATTCCACCTAGCCCAAATAGAGATAAAATTAAAGTATGTTCAAAAATTAAATTAATCAAAGCTTTTTGCAAAGTAACCGACCAAGGTAAAATTAAACCTGCCACTCCTACCAGGCAAAAAAAAGCTCCTAAAATAAAGCTAACATAGAGAGATAGAAAGTGCCCAAACTTAAAATTCATCGCAGTATTCTTCTCCTAAATTAGATCCCATAAGAGTAGGAGGGCCTTGAGTAGAAATTTGACTCATCTTATCAGCATGTTCTGGCGAAATTACATTTTTAAATACCACGTGAATAGAGCTAACATGTAAACCAGTAATTTTAGTAATTTCTTCTACGGTTTTAGTTTGAATCTCTTCTGCTTTAGCTGGTATAGAAAACCCAAATAAGATATTTACTTCGATTGTTAAATCAACAGAGTGGTTCTTTTCATCTTGTTGCGCATAAATTCCTTTTACTCCTTCAGAGCTGCGTCCCAGTAAATGGTCAATAAAGTTTCCTTCTACTAAACTGATTCCATCAATCTCAGACAAAGATTGCAGAGCAATCGATTGAAACACTCGATTTTCAAGATCGCGGCTAAAAATGGTTTCTGGTAATTCAAACTCTTTTGTATCGAGCTTAGAGCGATGTATTTTATCTTTTGTATTTTTCATAAAGTTTACGCTATTCCTTTTAGTCGATTAAATTAGCTTAAGGATCATTAAAATCAAACTTTAAGGCTAATTTTTATATGGTATCAATTGACAGCTGTCCAAGGATAGACTAACATGAACATTTTAATCTGACTAGTTCTTTATAATAAGTTAGACTTTAAGTAGTTAAAATTGAAAACTAACAAATAGTTTTTAAAAAACCAAAAGCAAAATAAAATCAGAAATGAAGGGTGTAAATTATGTCTAATGCTCAAAGTTTTTCAGGAGCGCAACTTTTTTTAAGCTTTATCTTTTCCACTTTTTGTGCATTTGCCGCAGCACATTTTGCAGAAAAAAAAGGAAGAAGTAATCTTGGCTGGTTTATTTTAGGCTTTACTTTTGCAATTTTTGCTCTCGTGGTGCTTTATTTTCTACCTCCTCTTAAGGAAGAGAAATTAATTAATGAAGAGCGCGAAAAAGAAAATTTAAACGAAGAAGAAATAGTTTTAGAAAGTAGTAATACCGAAGCTGTCTCTTCCTCCCTACCTTTGCCATTTGAAACACAACCGGACCTAGTCAATCAATTATGGTTTTATTTAGATAAAGATCATCAGCAAATAGGCCCGGTTAGTTTTATTGCATTAAAAGAGGAGTGGAGGCAAGGTCTGATCAATCTGCATAGCTATGTGTGGTCAGAAGGAATGGAAAAATGGCAAAGAGTAGACGAGCTAGCAGAGTTGAAACTGCATTTAAATGAAACATTGCCTATGTAAAATGCTATTTCTTTAAAAAAGAGCAAGTACTTTAAACAAGCATATTAGAACTAAAAAAAATAAAACCTTATTTTTTTAAAAGAGAGAAATAGGTTTTTTTTGAATTTTAACGAAAAGTATCATTTCTAAAAATTTTTTACAGCTAAAACATTGTTGGAAAAAGATGTTAAAAGAGATGAAAACTGACCTTAATGGTTTATCTCTTAATAAGAAAATAAAAAAATATGAAATGCAAAAAAGTTTAATAAACAAAAACTAGTTCATTAAACTTAATTTTGCAAATAAAAATAAAAGCTGAAAATTACCAGCTTGACTTGGTTACGCCTGGAATCATTCCCATTGATGCAAGTTCGCGAAAAGCTAAACGTGAAAGTTTAAATTTTCTATAAACGCCACGTGCTCTGCCTGTTAATTGACAACGGTTTCTTAATCTCACAGGAGAGGAGTCTCTTGGCATTTTATTCAATGCAATTCGCGCCTCTTCGCGTTCTTCTTCGCTTAAATTAATGTCATAAGATTTTTTTCTAAGAGCTTCTCTTTTATCCCACTTTAATTTAACAAGTCTTTCACGACGCTTTTGTTTTTCTATAGAAGATTTTTTTGCCATATATTTAGTAATTCCTTATTTAGTTTTTACGGCTGCGGCCTTTTTGACGTTGTTTGCGGTTAGGGTCTTTTTTATTGACAATCCGTATTACACCATTGCGACGAATGAGTATGTCACCTTTAGAAGGGTCAGCTTTGATAGAAACTTTAACTTTCATGTAATTTCCTATAATGAAGTTTGACAAAGTAAGTTGTAATTTATCGTCTTTTATACTTCAATTCCATTTTTATATCAATTCTTTTTGCTAGCTAGTTTAAAATGGGCTTTTCTCCATCTATTTAGCTTGCATTTTTTTTCTTTATTTTTTATTCTTCAGTAAAATTTATTGCCCTTTAGGGCTTAACTTATATAAGGAACATAACAGTGAAACGAACTTATCAACCAAGTAAACGTCGTCGCTCTTCAGAACATGGCTTCTTAAAAAGAATGCGTACGGCAAGTGGAAGAACAATCATCAATCGCAGAAGAAGACAAGGGCGCAAGCAATTAACAAGAGTGTAGCTTTTTCTTTCCCTAAATCCATGCGTTTATTGCGTCGTTCCCAATATAAACGCATGAATTATCATTACCAGTCTTATCATGGTCAATGGATCAATATTAAAATAGTGAAAAATCAAAATAATTGCCCTCGGTTAGGAATTACAGCAACGCGTAAGTTTGGTAAATCTCATGAGCGAAATCGCTTTAAAAGAATTACTAGAGAAGCTTTTCGCCTGATGAAACATCATTTTTTTGTAGGCATTGATATTCTTGTTTTTCCTCGTTCTTTAGCTAAAAATGCTACTACCTGCGTTATTCAAACAGAGTTATTGCAAGCAATGCAGCAGCTAAATTATCTTCAACCTTCTCCATACTGTGAAAGAGCTTGAAAATTTAAATCCTTACCAGCGCCGTGCTGTGCAGCAGGTGGAAGGTAAAGTTCTAGTTTTAGCAGGCGCTGGCAGCGGAAAAACGCGTGTATTAACTACGCGGATTGCTTATTTGATTCGCTCCCTGCATGTCAGTCCCAAAGCAATTTTAGGGCTTACCTTCACGAATAAAGCCGCCGAAGAGATGCGGCAGCGTCTGCAAACTTTTGTAAATCCAGACACAGCAAAGCAAGTTACGCTTTCTACCTTTCATAGTTTTTGTATGCAGCTATTAAGAACTGAGATCCATCATCTTGGTTATACAGCAAACTTTACACTTTGCGATGAGCAGGACGTACAAAGATTGATGAATGCTATCGTGCGAGAAAAATTACAGTACAGCGGCGATCTTCCTTCACTTGGTACTACTATTGAAACAATCAGGCAGGCTAACTACCGCGGCGAGCAAGAATTTGTTGGAAAAGAGGGCGCTGCTAAATGGCATGATCAGTTTGTACAAGAGGTTTACAGTGGTTTAAAAGCAAGTATGCGCGCGCATAATGTAGTAGATTTTGATCGCTTGCTTTTACTTGCTGTAGAGCTGTTTGAGAAGTTTCCCGCTATTTTGGATAAGTATCAAGAGCGTTTTCGCTATATTATGATTGATGAATACCAAGATACAAACCCTATTCAGTATCGCCTTGCCATGCTGCTTTGTAAAAAATATCAAAATTTATGCGTAGTGGGGGATGATGACCAGTCGATTTACGGTTGGCGAGGAGCTGAAATTAAGAATATTTTGGAATTTGAAGCGAAAACCACTATTAAAATGGAACAAAATTATCGCTCTTCCAATACGATTTTAAACGCAGCCAATGCGGTGATTCAACACAATACCAAAAGGCATGATAAGGTTCTTTGGAGCGATAAAGGCGCAGGAAATCTTATCGAGCTTTTTCATGCCCCTGATGAGGTAAAAGAGGCCGAAGCAGTTGTTAAAAAAATTCTTAAAATAAAAGAAGAGCGGCAGCTAGCTTGGAAAGATATTGCAATTTTATATCGTTCTAATAGCCTAGCGCGTCAATTTGAAATGACTTTGTTAAAAAGCTATTGGCAGCGTTTAGATAAGCAGTGGGTGCAAGGTATTCCTTATGAAATTTGGGGGGGTACAGAGTTTTTTGATAGAAAAGAGGTGAAGGATCTTTCTGCTTATTTGCGCTACATCGTCAATCCGCTTGATCAAGCGGCTCTGCTACGCATTATCAATCAGCCGACAAGAGGAATTGGAGAAGAGAGCTTAGATGCTTTAACCGCTTATAATCGCAAGTCTGAAAAGCCTTTACACGATATTATTCAAAAAGTTGTAGAGAAAAAAGAAGAGGTGGCTTCTTTAAAAATTAGCACAAAAGCGTTAAAAGGTTTGAGCTCTTTTGCTATGGTAATTGCAGAAGCAAAAAGGCGGTTTGCGCAAAGCTCTTGCTCTGAGGCATTGAAGTGGCTAGTAGATGCCATTGACTACCAAAGAGCAATTAAAGAAGAGGTAAAAAGCCAAACCATGCGAGATCTAAAGTCAAATAATGTCCAAGAGCTCATTCATTCTTTAGCTGAATTTGAAAATCATTTTAATGAACAGGTTAACACAAAAGACTCTTCTCTTTTAACTCACTTTATCTCCTCTTTAGGTTTAGATCGCCAGCAAATTTTATCCAAAGAAAAAGGGGAGAAAGATGCAGTTAAATTGATGACATTTCATAGCGCCAAAGGATTAGAATTTCCCGTTTGTTTTTTAGTGGGAGTCGAAGATCATATCATTCCTCATGAAAAAAGTCTATTGCAAACAGGGTTAGAAGAAGAACGAAGATTGATGTATGTAGCCATGACACGCGCAAAAAATCAGCTTGTGATTAGTATGGCTAAAAAACGCAAACGCATGGGAAAAGAGAGTTTTAGCCGACCTTCGCGGTTTTTATATGAAATTCCCAAATCGCTGATCCAAATCATTGATTGGCGGTCTGTTTCTTAAAAATTTTTCCAACTATAGTTTTTCTTTAAGTTGGAAAAATTTTGGAGTTGCTAAAAAATTAATTATTTAATTTAGAAAGAATTTCTTGCAAGTAGGCATCTACATCGGCATTTTGATAAGGAACTTCGAATAAAAGTTGACCACTGGCATTCACGACAACCATTGTAGGAAACGAGCTGACCTGATAGCGGTTAAGCAAAGGATAAAAAACAGAGGCTTCCATTGATTCAGCGGTATAACTGGGAAATTCTGCTTTTAAAAAAATTAGGCGATCGGCAAGAGTTTGAGCAAAGCGGCTATTGGAAAGTACCTGTTTTTCTAACTTAATGCAGGCTGGGCACCAGTTTGTTCCAGTAAATAAAATAAGAATAGGTTGAGAAGTCTGGCGCGCTTGGCTGGTAGCAGTATCATAGTGATCAAGCCAGTGAATCCTTTGGGAATAAGCAGGCCTCGATTGAGCGTAAGGGGAAGAAAAATTGGCCGGTTGCTCAGCGGCAGCGGGGAAAAAATTAACAAGAAAAAGAGCGCTGACAAAAGAGAGGAAAAGCTTTTTCATAATTGACCTTAAATAAATGTGTCTCTATTCTAATTTACTGTAAACTCAAAATTAACTGCTTTATAAGCAGATAAATTCTTACATTAACAAAAATAGTTTTCTTTAGACTATCTTTATTTTCTCAAAGGACTAAGTTTAAATTTTTTAAACCAGCATTTTACTTTCAAAGGTCATGGATACTTACGCCCCTACATTCATCATGCGGCATCGTTTAGAAAATTTAAAAAAATGCACTTTGCGTGGCTTAGAAAAGCGTTTTGACTGTCTATTTTTCACCTACCCTAATGATAGCTTGCCTGATCTGTCCAACGTTTCTATTCTCTCTTTTGACGGTCCTCTTTTATCGCAAGAGGATCAGGCAAAAGGACTCCTTCTTTTGGATGCAACTTGGCGCTATGCTAGTAAAATGGAAAAGTTAATCGACCCTAAATATAGGGCTAACTATCGTAGCTTGCCTTCTCATTATCGCACAGCTTATCCAAGAAAACAGGTAGATTGTCAAGATCCTAGCCGAGGCCTTGCTTCTATTGAAGCTCTTTATTTAAGCTATTTATTACTAAATCGACCTACTACAGGTTTATTAGATAACTATTACTGGAAAGAACAATTTCTTTTAATTAATAATTTAGATAATTGACTTAGAAAAATAAATAGTTTATAATATAATTAATTTTTTAATTTAATATTAAGCGGTTTAAAATGGATAGTTTTTTTAATTTTATGGAAATGATGGAAGATGGGCTTTGGACCTACATGGGAGTTCCGCTCATTATTTTTTTAGGAATCTATCTCTCTTTTAAATCACGTTTTTTTCAAATTCGCCATTTTCCTTTAATTTTTAAAACTTTTTTTGGTTTTTTTTCTGCTAAACATGCCGAAACTAACTCTACAATAGGAGTGCATCCGTTAAAAACATTTTTTGCTGCTGTCGGAGGATGCGTAGGTATTGGTAATATTGTTGGTATCTGTACTGCTGTCCAGCTTGGAGGACCGGGCGCTCTTTTTTGGATTTGGCTGACAGCTCTGGCTGGCATGATCATTAAATATTCAGAAATTTATTTAGGTTTGCGTTATCGCGTGGCCGATGGCAAAGGGGGATATAATGGCGGTCCTATGTATTTTTTACCTAAAGCTTTTAAGTCTAAAGCATTTCCCATTATTATAGCCCTTCTTTTATGTATTTACGGAGTAGAAGTTTATCAATTTAGCGTTATCTCTAAAAGTATTTCTATGAATTTTGGTATTAACTCTTTGCTAGTCATTGTTGTACTTTTGATTTTGGTAATTTTTGCAGGTAGCGGCGGTGTAAGACGAGTGGGAAATATTTCTAGTAAAGTTCTCCCTTTTTTTGTCGTACTCTATGTCAGTATGGGGCTTTGGGTACTATTTAATCATCTATCTGCTGTACCTGGAGTGATTCATTTAATTTTTACTTCAGCCTTTACAGGTCATGCTGCGGTAGGAGGCTTTTTAGGGGCAAGTATGATGGCGGCTCTCTCCTATGGAATGCGCAGAGGTTGCTACACCGGCGATATTGGCGTGGGCTATGCATCGGTTATTCATAGCGAAAGTAGTGTACAAGTACCAGAAAAACAAGCCTCTTTAGCTATCGTAGATATCTTTTTAGATACTTTTATTGTGTGTACTACGAGCTTAATGTTGATCTTGACTACAGATGTATGGCATCAGCCTATAGAAGCTGGTATGCTTGTACAAATGGCTTTAAGCCAGCACTTTCCTTATATGGACCTATTTATTCCTATCTTTCTTTTCATGTTGGGATACAACACGATCAATGCCTACTTTTGTGTAGGCCTGAAATGCGCCGCTTATCTTTCCCCTGCAAAGGGCCGAAAAATCTATTATGGATATGCAATTATAGCGCTGCTCTTTTTTTCTTTCACAGGTACCGCTGAAGCTCAGGCAATTATGGCAATTGCGGGCGTCTCTTTATTAATTATCAATGGAATTGCTATTTTTAGATTAAGAGAAGAAATTTCATTTGATCTAGTAGAGGAAAAGACTTCTTCTACGACTGTAAAAGAATCTACAGCAATTTTAGAGCGCACTTAATTTTTTCACTGTTTTTTAGAAGTGAAAGAGCTTTGAAAATAGCGCCAGTGAGTAAATAAATAGTCGACTCCAGAAAAAAGCGTATAAAAAGCTACCACTGCAACAAGCCAGTAAGCAAAATTTTGCAAAGCTTCTTGGCTAATTTTCCCCGTAGAATAGGGAACTAGTAATAGAGTGATCAAAAAAATGGAAAAGCCTTGAAAAACTGCTTTGAGTTTTCCGCTTAAACGGGCAGATAAAGCTACTCCTTTTAAAGCACAAGCTGTTCTTAACATGTTGATGATAAAGTCGCGATAAAGAAAAATAAAAACAAAACTAACGGGTAGTTGAACAGGCGGCAAAATTAGTACAGTAAAAATAGAAATTCGATAAATACTATCTGCTACAGGATCAAATAGCTTGCCAAAATCTGTCACTTGGTTCAGCTTTCTTGCAAGGTAGCCATCGATGGCATCAGATAACTCTGCAATCATTAAAAGCCCTAAAAGTAGATAGGAAGCAGAGGTAAAGCTGATATTTAAACTTTCATAGTAAGTATATAAAAAAAGAAAGAAAGGGCCGATAAATAAACGTAAAAAAGTGAAGTAATGGGCAATGCTCACTATTATTTTCCTTTTTAAAAGTCCTATTAGATCTTAAAGATATTACTTGGGAGAGAAATTCTTTACATCTAAAAACTTTTTAGCAATAAACAATCATCCTTTTTTTATTGCTAAAGTTGAAAATGCAATTTTTTGTAGGCAATTTAACTATTCGATTGTAGTTCTTCATAGGAACTTAGATAAAGGTTAGAAGGCTGATTCCAGCTAAAGTCTATTTGCATACCATTTATCATTAAACGTCGCCACTTTTCTGGATCGGCAAACCAGCAGTGAATGGCGCGATCAAGCGCTAAATCCAAACTAAAACTATCAGGTGCATCAAAAAGATATCCATTCGTCTTTTCAAAAGGTTTTCCTGATTGGTCTACATCGACAATCGTGTCAGCTAAGCCGCCGGTTCTGCGCACAACTGGAATTGTTCCATATTTAAGCGCAATCATTTGGGTAAGCCCGCATGGTTCAAAAAGAGAAGGAACAATAAATAGATCACAACCCGCATAGATGAGATGAGCCAGCTCTTCTTCATGATGTAAAACTAAGCGCACGTGAGGATGATGAGCGTAGTGATTTTTAAGGCGATGAAACTCTTCATGGATAGCAGGGATGGGGCTTGTTCCTAAAAGAACAAACTGTCCTTTTTTTTCAGCAATTTGATCAATTGTATGATAAATTAGGTCAATTCCTTTTTGAGGCACAAGTCTAGCGATGCATCCTACGAGAGGACGGTGATCTTTTGCTAAACATAGTTTTTCTCTTAAAGCGTTTTTAATAAGTTCTTTGTTGCTCAGAGGGCTATCTATCTGGTGATGCTTCTCTTTTTCTCGAAAAGAAAAGTGAAAGGGTAAAAAACGATCGATTTCAGGATTCCAGTAAGAGTAGTCTATTCCATTTAAAATTCCTTTGAACTTCTCTTTGTATAGCAAAAGAGTTTGCTGTAAGCCTTTTCCACCTTCTGCGCTAAGAACTTCTTTGGCATAAGTAGGGGAAACCGTTGTTACAAAATCACAATAAACAATCCCTCCTTTTAAAAGATTCACTAAATTTGCATTTTCATTATCTTGCAAAAGCGCAGGGGTATGAAAAAATGATCCCTCTAAACCGATGCGATTTAAGTCGTGAGAGGCGCACTTGCCCTGATATGCCATGTTATGAATGGTAAAGACAATTTTAGGCTTAGTATAGCCTATTTTTTGATACATTTCTTTATAAAGAGGTGCGATTGCAGCTGCTTGCCAGTCATGAAGGTGTAGAATATGAGGTTGAATAGATTTTTTGTATAAAAACTCTAACGCAGCTCGGGAAAAATAGAGAAAACGCTCAAGGTCGTCTTCGCATCCATAAAAGCAATTACGATCAAAAAAAGATCTGGGATGATGAGGTTCTATAAAATAGACTTTTAAATTTTCAACAAAGCCCACCCAAACTGTATTGGCATACCATTGCCCATCATAAAAAGAAAAAAGTTCTTTTGTATCAATAGTTAAATCGCGAACTTGCTCTTTATCCATACAGTCATATTTAGGAAGGATAATATCAACTTGATGTCCTTTCCAGGATAGCTCACGGGAAAGTCCTAGCACTACATCTGCTAGGCCGCCTACTTTAGCAAGGGGAGCAAGCTCTGAGGTAATATGGATAATATGCATAGATCAAAAAAACCATTTTTATAAAAATCCTTAAAGAATTTAAGTCGCCTGAAAACTTTTCTAAGCTAGTCAAAAAGATTATTCTTTAATGTATAAGAAAAGGAAATTTCGCAGAACTCTTAATTTTAAAGGAGTGAAAGTAAACCCCTTAACTTAAAGAAGTAACAGTACTATTTATTTTATAGCTATTTCTAATCAAAAAATCCAATCTGAAAAAATTTCAAAGCTTTCTTTTTTTTATTGCAGAAAAAAGAGGGAAATTGATAGTCTCTATATTTCTCGTTCATAACGAGTTGCTGGGGTGTCGCCAAGCGGTAAGGCAGCGGTTTTTGGTATCGCCATGCGGAGGTTCGAATCCTTCCACCCCAAATAATTAGTAGTATCAATTACTCAAAAATTAAACTTCTCGCTAAGACAAGCGTCAGTGCTTTTTTAGCTGCGAAAGCGAGCCATGAGAAGTAAGTTCAATTAAAAAACTCTATCCTTTTTTATAAAAGCAATAGTTTTTTGGAACTTCATTAAAAGCACTCGCTTTTAAATCTCATTTTTCTCATTAATTTTTTATTTAGTTTACTGACAACTTGTAAAAGTTTTTATCTAAAAACTTTTAAATTTTTTATTTAACTCTATCCTTTTAGGAGGATCCATGGATCTAAAAATCATTAAAAGAACTGCTGGCTGTAAAAGAGAGACAAACTCTTTGCGCCGAGAAGGATTTATTCCAGCGGTTCTTTACGCTAAAGGTAAAGAAGGGGAGGCGCTTGCAGTAGAAACAGCCGCGTTCAACTCTTTTTTAAGAACAGTTAAAAAAGGTCATCTCCCTACTTCTATTTTCACGTTAGTAGACGATCAAGGAAAAAAGCGCTCGGTCATTGTTAAAGAAATTCAATACGATGTCACTAGCTATGCTGTAAAACACCTTGACTTTGAAGAGTTGATGGAAGGCACAAAAATCAATGTCAATATTCCAATTGAATGCACAGGAATTGCCGAATCGGTAGGGATTAAGCAAGGCGGTGTTTTACGTCAGGTGATTCGTCATGTTCGCGTACGCTGTTTGCCTAAAGATATACCTGATAGTTTTGAGCTAGATATTCGCGAGTTGACATTAAAACAATCTAAGCGTCTATCCGATCTAGTGATTCCCTCCCATATTCAACCTTTAAAAGGGCTGAATGAAGTGGTGGCTGTGATTGTAAAGCGTTAGTGTCAATGGCTTTTTCTTGTTTAGAGTCTACTCACTATTTATTTGTTGGCCTCGGTAACCCTGGACCGCGTTATGCAATGACAAGACATAACGTTGGATATAGAACAGCGAATGCTTTAGCTAGTCATATGGGAGTGGCATTTAAAGAAGAAAAAAGGTGTCAGGCTTTAGTTGCAAAAGCGAAATATAAAATGGCCACCCTTCATTTGATGTTGCCTGTGACCTTCATGAATTTAAGCGGAATAGCGATAAAAAACTATATTGATTTTTATCAGCTGCCTTTAAAAGAAATTGTTGTCATACACGATGATATTGCAATTCCTTTTAGTCAAATGCGCTTTAAGACCATGGGGGGAGCAGGAGGACATAACGGATTGAAGAGTATTAGTCATCATCTACAAACAGATGTCTATACGAGATTAAGAATAGGGATTGGTCATCCAAGAGATAAAAATTTAGCAGAATATGTGCTAGAAAACTTTAGTGAAGAAGAAGAAGAAAGTTTAACTACTGCAATTGTTTTGGCTAGGGATTTACTTCTACGAATTGTAGAGGAGGGAGTCTCAAAAGTGATGAGCCAAGTGAATTGCGTTTTACCATCCTCTTCACAAAAAAAGATAGAGATAGAAAAATCAATTGATTTAACAAAACCCTTTAAGTAATTAAAGGCGAGGAGATAACGCATGAGTCAACCAAGACAAAACCTTTATGAAGGAATGTATGTCATTAGTGCGACGTTAAGTGATGAAGCCAGACATAAAGCACTGGATAAAATACTAAATGGAGTCACTAGCCATAGTGGTGAAGTAAAAAAAGTTCACGAGCAAGGAAGGAAAAGACTTGCCTATGAAATTAACGGCCATCGTGAAGGATATTACTATATCGTTTACTTTACAGCTCCTCCTGCTGCAGTATTAGAACTTTGGCAAGAGTATCACTTAAATGAAGATTTGATCCGCTTCATTACTTTAAGAACGGAAAAAGTTTTAGAAAAAATTGAGTTTAAACCATTAGTAGAACAGCAGTAAAGGAGCGTTACTATGATGTCAAAAAGAACAAAGTATTCTGATTATGGTGATTCGCGTTCTAAAAAGAGAAAAAAGTGTCCCTTTACTGTCGCAGGCGTAAAAGAAATCGACTATAAAGACATAGACACACTTTCTCAGTTTATTACAGAAAGAGGAAAAATTCTTCCAAGAAGAATCACTGGTGTTTCAGCTATGTATCAAAAAAAATTAACTGCTGCAATTAAACGTGCAAGGCATGTGGCTTTATTGCCTTATGTTGCTGAAGTTTAAGGGGGAAAAATGGGATTAAAGTACTTACTGTTAAAAGATGTAGAAAAGCTTGGTCATAGTGGAGACATTAAAGAAAATATTGCCCCAGGCTATGCACGTAACTTTTTAATTCCTCAAAAACTTGCGGTAGTAGCAGATAAGCGTACCATTCGGCTGCAAGAAAAGCTTAAGGAAGAGCGGGAAAAGAAAAGACTTATCGATAGGCAAGAATCTCAAGCTGTTGCAAAACGTCTTGAAGGGGTGGTGATTACCCAGATAGTCAAAGTAGATCACGATGGCCATATGTATGGTTCTGTTACAGTTGCCGATATTGTGCAGCTTTTAAGTGAACAAGCGCAAGTAGAGATGGATAAAAAATCGATCCAGCTAAAACAAGCGATCAAAAAAACTGGGGAACATACCATTTCTTTAAAACTGAAAGAAGATGTGATGGCTAGTTTTCAGTTAAAAGTATTGTCAGAAGAGGGCGAGCAAGCTGAAAAAAAAGAAGAAGTTGCTTCTGAGTAACTATCCGTTTTTAAACTTCTAACTGTTGAAAAACTTAACAGTTAGAAGTAAAAAAATGAGTAGCCAACTACAAAGTTTATTTTTTTAGCAGGCTTAGTCACCCTGTTTTTTTAAAAAGGTTTCTATTTTCATGCTCTCTCTTTTTTCACCTGCAAAGATCAATCTCTTTTTACAGGTAGGCTCAAAAAGAGAAGATGGCTACCATGAACTTTCCTCTTTGATGCAAACAGTCAGCTTAGGCGATTTTATTTCCTACCAAGTCGCGCAAAAAGACAGTTTTAGTTGCTCAGATCCTCTCTTACCTATTGATGATAATAATCTGGTATTAAAAGCCCTTAAAGTTTTTAGAAAAAAAAGTCATTGCAATCTCTCTTTCAAAATTCACTTGGAAAAAAAAGTGCCTTTTCAAGCGGGTCTAGGGGGTGGTAGCAGCAATGCTGCAACAACTCTATGGGCGCTTAATCAGCTTACAGAAGCCTCTTATAGCGATTTGCAACTCATGCAGATGGGAGCAGAAATTGGCTGCGATGTTCCTTTTTTTCTTTCTATGGGTACCGCTCATTGCACTGGCAGAGGAGAAAAGGTGACGCTACTTCCTAACTTAGCTAAAAACTCCCTCACTATCGTTACTCCCTCGTTTGGTCAAGCTACTGAGTTAGTCTATGCGCAGCTCACCTCTTTTCGTAAAAACTTTAAAAAAATCAATACGATCTCTTTGCAAGAAAAATTAGTGTATGAAAATGACCTTGAGAAAGCAGCCTTTGCAGCAAACCCCAAGCTTGCTAATGTAAAAAACAAACTTTTACAATCAGGTTTTGAAATAGTGCTACTATCGGGTTCTGGAAGCTCTTTTTTTTGCTTTGGGACAGCAGATCTTTCCAGTCATTCTGACTTATCTCAGTATCACGTTCATTTTATTCATCGCAGCACAGGAAAATGGTATCATGAAAACCTAGCTGGTTCGCCTAAAAATTAAGCGGCAAAAATTTTATACCTGTTAACTGACGCTTGAGCACCTTGGTGTAAGTCAAAACTTGAGGCAAAAGATCTTGAGCATTTTTTTATCGATTTCGGCATGTTCATGTAGGATTTAGGTTAGCAAGTTCGGCTTAAGTTTTTTTACTTTTTACAAGAGACTTTTACAATTTGAGTATTTGCCAGCTTTTTTGAGTCTTTCTATCTAAATCCTTTTTTTGCTATCCTTGCAGGTTGAATGAGCAAAAGGGAAGTGAAATGAAAAAAATAAGTCAGCCTCTTATAGTGATTACAGGTGGTGCAGGATTTATTGGTTCTTGCTTTGTAAGATACTTAAATGATCAAGGAATAGATCATATTGTCATTGTTGATAAACTTGGTAAAAGTGAAAAGTGGAAAAACTTAGTGGGAAAACGCTTTTATCACTTTATAGAAAAAGAGTCTTTTTTTCCTTGGTTAAAAGAACACGAAGCGCTAGTAGGGCCCATTATTCATTTGGGCGCTTGTACAGATACTATGGAAAATGATGCTGCCTATCTAGTGGAAAATAACTATCAGTTTTCAGTGAATTTAGCAGAGTTTGCCCTCAGTAAAGGCAAACGATTTATTTATGCTTCTTCTGCTGCCACTTATGGCAATGGAGCGCAGGGCTTTAATGACGATTGTAACCAACTTTTTCATCTTTCTCCTCTTAACATGTACGGGTATTCTAAGCAGCTGTTTGATCAGTGGGCAAAAATGCAGGGAGTGTTAGATCAGATAGTAGGACTTAAATTCTTTAATGTGTTTGGTCCTAACGAGTGGCATAAAGGAAGAATGGCGTCTGCAGTGATTAAAATGGTTCAGCAAATAGAAAAAAAAGAGGCGATTAAACTTTTTAAAACAACGAAACCTAATCAATTTGCAGATGGAGAGCAAAAACGCGATTTCATCTACGTGAAAGATGTGGTAAAAATGATCTATCCTTTTTTGACTAATCAAGTAGGAGGGTTATTTAATATTGGTAGCGCAATCGCCTCTACTTGGAACGAACTAGCTAAAGCAGTCTGTTTAGCAATGAATGAAAAAATAAATATAGAATATATTGATATGCCAAAAGAACTTGTAGAAAAATATCAAAACTATAGCTGTGCGGATATGTCAAAAACTAAAAAAACGATCGGTCACCACGCAGCTTCTTGCATAAGCTTAAATGAAGCTGTGCATAATTATGTGAATCACCATCTTTTAACGCATTGCTCATGGTAGCACTTGTCAATAGCTTGAGCCAGCTTAAACGGTCAAAAATAGTAGTTTTAGGAGATTTGCTTCTTGATAGCTACACTATGGGTCGTGTGCAACGTATTTCCCCAGAAGCGCCAGTACCTGTCGTTTGCGTAGAAAAAGAGACTCATTTGCCTGGGGGCGCAGGCAATGTAGCTTTAAATCTTGTTTCGCTCGGCGCAGAAGCTATTTTTGTAGGGCGCGTAGGAGAAGATTTTGCTGGTCAGCTTTTACAAAAAACATTAAAAGACAAAGGAGTCACTACTAACTGGCTTTTTTCTCAAGCTCACTATCCAACCCCTGTAAAAAATCGGGTAATTGCTAGCAACCAACAGATTGTACGGATTGATCATGAAACTATTCAGCCTTTAAGTTTATTATTAGAGCAAGAGATAATTACTGCCCTTCCTCAAATTTTACAAGGAATTAAAGTTGTTGCCTTATCGGACTATGGAAAAGGATTTTTGACTCCAAATTTATTAAAAGCACTTTTTCACTATACTAGCTGTCATGGTATTACTGTGATCACAGATCCTAAAGGAACCGATTTTAGCAAATATAGAGGCACGACCATTATTAAGCCTAATCAAACAGAGGCTTATCAAGCTGTCAATTTTTCTCAAGAGGTGGATTTATCAGAAGTTGCTCATGCAATTTTAAAAGTTACTGAAGCTCAAACAGTAATGATCACTCGCTCGGAAGCAGGCCTCTCCCTTTTTAATCGTCAAGGGGAGAGAAAAGACTTTCCTGTTCAGGTCAGGGAAGTAAAAGATGTCACCGGAGCTGGGGATACTGTACTGGCAATGTTGACTTACGCTATTGCAAATGAAATTTCTTATGAGGAGAGCGCTGAGTTTTGCAATATTGCTGCAGGAATTGTGATAGAGCAGCTTGGCTGTGCTCGAGTAAACTTGGCAGATATTTCCCATCGCTTATTAGAAAAACAGATGCACTGTAAATTATTTGATGAAAAACAGCTCTTTGCTTTAGAAAAAGTTTTAACGCATTGTCCCTATACTATTTTAGTTTTAGAAGAACTATCCTCTATTACCCCTACTTTGTTTGAGGCATTAAGCAAACTTTCTACGCCAGACTCTTCTCTTCTGCTCTATTTAAAGGATGGTTCCCCTTGCTCTACTAGTTTAAAAATGCTTACTTCTTTAATGGAGGTAAACTTCATTTTGATTCATTCTGCCAAAGTAGAAAAAGTGTGCCATCAATTAACACCTAAGGCAGTCTACAGCTTTTATAGCGGCCAGTTAGAGCAGCACTCTTCTTTAAAAAGATCGCTTTTTCAAAAAAATAAAAATTAATTATATAATCAAAAACTTAATTTGTTAAAAATTAAAATGAAAAAAAATAAATTATAGAAAATTAATTTTAAAATTTTTTGTTAAAGATTATTTAAATGGTTTTTTGCCTTTGTAATAAATTACTCGATCCGCTAATGTGACACCCAATATAAAATTTGCCCAATACCTCTTACTTAACCCCTCTGGTGTAATTTAAGAAGGAAATGGCACTACTTTTTTTTGGAGGGGTATGGAGAAAAAAAAACGTGATCACTTACAAAAAGCATTAGGAAAAAATCTTGCCAGTTATATATTAATCACTTGTGAAAAACCTTCCTCAACGGGAGAGATGCCTATCGAGATGACCTATCACGGAGAAGAAGCCTTGGTTTCTTATCTCCTTCATCAAGCGCAAATGCATCTTGAAGAGAATGAAGAAGAGTCTCTTTGTAGTTCAGCTGATACTATTCGCCTAGTAGAATAAAAAATTATTTTATGAAAAAGCCTTGGCTTAAGATGGTTTTTGCTGAAAAATAAATGGATTAAATTTTTGTCTCGTTTTATTTATGCTAGCATTTATATTATTCTATAGTAAACTGTCAGTATAAAATAGACAAAAAAAAACAGTTAGCTACAAACGAGTGAAAAATAACGGTGAATAGTTTAGAACAGCGATTAGAACAGCAAGTACAGTTTTGGGCTTTACTTGGTCCTTTTCTTTTTTTAGCCAGCATCAGCGTCCTTATCTTTAAATTAACCCTTCATTGGTACTTTCCAATTACTATCTTGTTTGGGTTGCCCCTTTGCGTAAAGTGGAAAACAAAAGGAATGGCCTGTGCGCTTTCTCTTCTTTTTTTACTCTTTCTCTACTCTTACTCTAGTTTAAGCATAAATGAACGCTATTGGCATGTAGGCATGGCATTAGCGCTAGCCTTTTCTTTTATTATTTTAACGCTTTCTTTAGAGGAAGTAGAAGGCGTATTGACCCGTCTACAGATAGAGTCTAAAAGCAGGCTGGATAACTTTTTAAAACTAGATGATAGCTCTAAAAAAGCAGAAGAGAGTTGGACAAAAGAAAAAGTTGCTCTAAATAGTGAGCTGGCATCACTAGTAAATGATTTAACTATTGCAAAACAAGATAAAGAGATTTTTCATAAATTAACCCAGCTCGCAAAAGAAGAACTTCTTCAAATAAGAGCTCAGCAAGAGCAATTACAACAAGATCTAGTCTATAAAAAACAGCAGGTTTACCAGTTAACTGAAACGCTAGAGCAAAGCGAATTACAGTTGCAGTCCATCCTCGATAGAGATTCTGAGCAGTTAGTAACTAGTCTGCAGCATGCTTTAAAAAATTTAGAAGAGGAAAATAGAGAGTGGCAGAAAAAAAATGAAGAAAACTTGATTGAAAATGACCGACTAAACAGTCAATGTAAAGTATTTATACGAGAGCAAAGTGAATCAAAGACGCTTTTTTCGGCTCTTCAGCAAGAAAAAGAAGAACTTATTCAAAAGTTAGAGACGATAGAAAAAGAAAAAGAAGCTTTTTGCTCTCAAGCAATAGCAAAAGAAAAAGAACTATCGACGATGCAAGTTACTCAAGAACAACTGCAAAAACAGATTGATTTACTCAAAAATCAACAAGTAGAAACTTTATTTCAACAAGAGCAGCTTTCAAAAGAAAAAAAAGAGCTAATGCACCAACTAGCCTGCACAGAGCAAACATCTACTTCATTAATGCAAGAGGCTCAAGCTTATCAACAAGGAGTGCAAGAGTATCAAAAAGACCAACAAAATTTTGTAGCCACTATAAAAGAGTATCAATGTGAGCTTTGGCAGATAGAAAAAACAGTCGAACAGCTGCAAAAAGAGCATCTTTCTTTGAAGCAGTATTTTGAAAATAGCTTGCAAACAGAGCAAGCTACTAAGATCTCTTTAGAAAAAGTTCAAAGTCAAAAAGAGGAATTGGAGATAAGGTTTAATGAGCAGCAACATAAAATTAGTTTCTTAGAAAAGCAAAACCAGACGCTTACTTCTGAAATACATTTGCATCAACTAAGTTTGGAAACGAAAAAAAAGGAGCTAGCGGAGCTCGAATATCTCTATCAAAAGCGGCAAGAAGAGCAGACTGACTTAAGTCAAAAGGTTTCAGGATTAGAAGCAGAAAAAAAATGTTTAGAGCAACAATGCAAGCAAGTTTTACAAGAGCAAGAGAAACTCACCCTCAGCCTTGACTTAGTTGTAAGTGAAAAAAAATCTTTACAAGAAGAGCTAGAAGATAGTTTTGCGGCCAAGGAAGCATTAGAAAAAAACTTTAATCAACTCACCCAAACATTAGAAAAAAATCGAAAAGAGCAGCAAGAAAGTGATTTGGAAAAAAAGCAAATAGAGCAAAAGATTTTCTCTTTACAAAAGCAGCTCAAAGATGATCAACAACAAATCAATACTTTAACAAAAGAAATTCAAGAGAAAAAAGCTATTCTCGAAGAGAGCTTAAAAAATGAAAAGATAGCTTATTTAGAGGCAGAGAAAAAAATAGCGTTAGTCAAAAAAGAGGCAAACTCTTTAGCGGAAGAAAAATCAAAAAAAATCTTAGATCTTGAAGCTGCTTTACAGACGCGTGCAAAAAATAGAGAAAAAGCAGAGCAGCTCAGTGATAGCGATAGTCACCAGATAAAAAGCTTATACTTTCAGTTAAAAAAACAGTTTCAAGATAAATCCACTGTTTTGGATCAAACGCGCCAAGAGCTTTTTATAGCCTGCGAAAAAGTACTTCAGTTGGAAAAAAACTTAGAAGAAAAAGAGTATTATTCTGCGAGCGAAACAGAAGAACTTTTACGTTTAGCTTATGAAGAGCTAGCAAAAAAATATGAGGATAAAGGAAAAGAGTACGAAGAAGAAATCTTGCACTTGCACTCTATTATTTCTCATCTTATTGCTTAAAACAAGGCTTACTTCCTATATTCTAATGCTAGTGTAATTGGATAATATGCATAGGGTTTAAACCATGATCATTTAAAAGCAGTTGATTGTTACTTAACAAAGTAGCAAAGCTTTTTATCTTTGCCACGGAGTCAAAATTTCATATCCATTTGCAGTAATAAGCAAAGTATGCTCCCATTGCGCGCTAGCTCGTCCGTCCTGCGTTCGCGCTGTCCATTGATCAGTTGAGTCAATTACTGCTTCTGCCACCCCTGCATTAATCATTGGCTCAATTGTAAAAATCATGCCTGGTGCAAGCGGTAGTTTATTTTGATTGCGATGATGAAGAATTTGAGGATTTTCATGAAACTTTATCCCTACCCCATGACCTACAAACTGATAAACAACTGAGCAACCCTTATGATGAGCATGCTGCTCGATTACCTCTCCGATTTCGCATAGAGGCAGCCCTGGCTTTAAAATTGCAATAGATTGCATGAGGCACTCATAAGAGACATCTACCACTCGTTTTTTTTCTTCGCTTACTTCTCCCACCATTATCATGCGACTACAGTCTCCATAATAGCCACTTAGGATGCAAGTTACATCAATATTTAAAATATCGCCTTTTTTTAGCGGCTCTTCATTTGGAATACCATGGCAAATGACATCGTTAAGAGAAGTACAAATACTTTTGGGAAAAGGTGGCTGCCCATAATTTAGTGGAGCAGCAATAGCGCCTGCCTGTTTATGCAGCTCCATGGCAAGTTGATTGAGCTCTTCAGTGGTAGTGCCGATTTTGGCATGGTTGCAAACAGTATCAAGAATAAAGGCAGCGAGCTTGCAGGAAGCACGAATACCTTTGATTTGCTCTTCGTTTTTTAAAAGAATATGGTGTTGTTTCCAATATTGCTGGGCTAGCTCTTTTTGACTAAAAGCAGTAGGAGAAAGGGCTGGATAGTGACATTTTTTCCATTTTTTTTCACTGCCACACCAGCAAGCATCATTTCTTCCAATCATAACTAACCTTTTTATTCACTCTAATGAAAGTTTTTAGTTTTAGTTTATCTTTAAGCATAACTGATTGTTAACTTCCTGGTAAACCTTTTTCTAGATTGTCTAAAATCACTTTTTTTCGTTAAAATCATTTCATTCTTTTAATAACACCTGATGATTGATGAGACCAAAACATCTTAAAGCTCCTTTTAAATGGCAGCAAAGACAAGTAACAATTGAAGACCGTATTTGGTATATTCCTAAATGCTCTGAGGAAGATCCCTTTGTGTTTCCTGGTTGGACAAGCGCTCTTACTTTTGCTAAAACACAGCCATTACAGGTAGAATTTTGTAGTGGTAATGGAGATTGGATCATTGCCAAAGCACTTGCTCACCCTGAAAAAAACTGGGTAGCTATTGAAAAAAAATTTCCTCGAGTTCGCAAAATCTGGTCAAAATTAAAAAACCATGGGATTGGCAACCTACTCGTTATTTGCGGCGAAGGGCATCAAGCTGTCAAACGCTATTTTTTAGATCAATCAATAGAAGCGGTCTATGTTAACTTTCCCGATCCTTGGCCTAAGAATGCACATGCTAAACATAGACTTATTCAGCCAAGCTTTATTGCAGAGGTAGCGCGCTGTATGCAACTTGGAGGATCTTTAACTTTGGCCACCGATGATATTTGCTATTCGCAAAAAGCTATAGAGGAAATTTTACAATCCCGCTATTTTACTTCAAACTTTCCTTCGCCTTTTTATCTAAATAAGATGGAGGGATATGGCAGCTCTTTTTTTGAAGATCTTTGGAGAGGACAGGGTAAAGAGATTCGCTATCATCAATTCAAACTTATTGCAAACGGTGATAATAAAACCAATGGATGAAGGCCTAACACAAGAATATTTTAATCCTGCTCTGAAATTTAATCACCAACAGCCAGTTATTTTTGATGGCTGCCCGCCGGTTCTTTCTCCTCCATTTAATGGTGTAGTGATTCACTTGAACGGTCAAATTTTTTCCGAACTTAAGTGGGATGCTGCTAAAGAGTTAGCTCGTCAGTCCGTGCAAAAAGGATATTTGCTTTTTTGGCATCTTGAGTTAGGGCTTTTTGATCAACTGACTCTGCCTTTAACAGATCAGATGCAATTTCTTTCGCTGGCTTTAGCAATTGAGCACTTCAAAAAAGAGGTGTTGCCAGAGTTTGCTAGTGAATCTTTAGGGATTTCTATTTTAAGAGCAGAAGCTGACTTTAGTCTTCACTTTCAATGGAAAAAGGCTCAGGAAATTTCTTTACAGCAGTGGCTGCAAGATCACGCAGACGAGCAATTACTTATTTCAGAGCTTTCGCTGCATTCTCCTTTAAATGCGCTCACTCCTAGCATGCTCTATTCTTGCGAGTATGGCCGGCAGCTGCTTGCTTTTTACTGTCAAGATATCTGCGTTCATTACTTAAACTCGTTAGCTGCTCGCCTGGCAGACGCTCTTCCTTGCTATCTTCTTTTAGACGCTACCAGTCTACAAGGAAATTTAACCAAACAACTACAGCTTTTAAATCCTCACTGCTTTGAACATTTTCAACTAGCAATTAAAGGAACTGATTTGCCTTTAGGGCAGTGGGGATGGCACTGCCATGCCACCGAAAAAGGATACATTGGAGCGCGCGCTAAAATGATAGAACCAGCCGCTGAAAAAGCGCTTGGCATTTGCCTTCCTCTTATGCACTTTCGCTCCTCCTCTCCCTGGGAAAAAATCGTGGAGTTAACAAAGCAGTTAAAAAAGCTTAACTATTCTTTTAGGCTTATTTCTGAAAACCACTTAACTACTGAGTGGCAAGGGCTTGAAACCATTTTTTTTGTGCCAGAAGCATTAAGTAGTCAAGGCAAACGTAAATTGCTAGGCTTTTGTGCTGCTGGAGGAGAGGTTGTCTCACTTGGCCAAATAGTTGGCCTACCAAATGAGCAACTCTTTACGCAATGGTATTCCTCTAATATTTAAGTAAAAAAACAATCTCAATTTACTAATTTTTTATAGGTCAAAAGTAATTTCACTCCAACTCGTCGCGTAAATGACTACTTGTCATCAAATCACCAATTTTAACAATTTACTAAAAATTTAAAATAAATAAAAAAAAATTTGAATTTTATTTTTTTTTACAGAAAAATAAAATTCAAATTTTTTAGAAGATATCCCCAAGTGGATGATAAACTCTAATAAGAGTATTAAAATGATTGTGATCGCTTTTGTTTTTTTACTCCTATAATAACTTCGCCATTTTAACCAACCAGTTCATCTAGTAACTATAAAAACTTAAAAAAGTCTATGAAAGAAAAACTTAAAAAGTTTGCTATAATGATTGCTAATGATAATCAAGCTACGTACATTCAATGATAAAATACTTAAAAGGTGGACAGAAACAGCAATAATTAAGTGTAAGTTTGAACGAATTTCAAAAAGGTATTATTCAACCCATATCAAGGAGATAAAATGAGAGTAAAAAAATTATTTTGTTCGCTATTTTTTTTAGGTATAGCTACCTGCTCTTTACAAAAAGCGAATGCAACTACTAATTCTAGTATCAATAGCTTTGCAATCGATCAAGAAAAATTTGAAGAGTGTTTAGAAAAAATGCCTCATCCATGGAAAGGGCATCGCGCTTTTGCAGAATGGTTAGTAAAAGAAATCAAGCCAAGTCAAGTAGTTGACTTAGGCGTTGACTATGGATTTAGCACTTTTATTTTTGCTAATGCTGCAATGAAAAATGGTCAAGGGGTGGTAACGGGAGTTGATCTTTTTATGGGCGATCCTATGACAGGTTTTAGAGATACCTATACGGAAGTAATGCAAATTGTCAATGACCTTAACTTTTATAATATGGAAATTATCCGTGGCGAGTTTAGCGAGGTAAGTAAAACATGGGACCGCCCGATTGACCTTTTACATATTGACGGGCTCCATACTTATGAAGCTGTTTTAAACGATTATAATAACTGGTCCTCTTTTGTTACCGAAAATGGAATTATTTTGTTTCATGATATCAATGTTCCAGAAAATCCAGATTTTCAAGTGGTAAAGTTTTTTAGAGAGCTCAGTGGAGGCTATAAACTTTACTTTCTGCACTCCTATGGCTTAGGAATTTTTACTAAAAATGAGCAGCTTTATGAAAAAATAAAAAATGCATTTGATAATGTATATGACGATGCAAAAACACCTCTTTAACCAAAAAATGTAAAATAGCTCCATCGAAAAAACTTTTGGTTAAAAAAATTAAGCAAAAGTTTTTTCTTTAAAAATAGCAAAAGCTAGTAAATTTTTATTTGTTTTTTTTAAAAAAATCCTGCATTTAATGTGATAGAGAAGAAGTTTTAAACAAATAGTTTTTAGTTATTAAAGGAATTCATGCAGCATACATTTTTTCGTTTTGGCTTATTTATCTGGCTTATTTTTTCTTTTATGTCCGAAAAAGCTGTGGCTGATGAACCTGCTGCGGTGCAAGACATTGTTTTCGTAATCCTTGCTCATGTAAGAAATGAAGAAGAAAATAAGGTTTGGAAAGCTAGTTATCAGTCGATAAAAAATTTCTACCCCAGCGCATCGGTAGTAGTCATCGATGACCATTCGCCAGGTATAACCTCTTTTAGCGATTATGACGATATTACTGTCATCCAAAGCGAGTTTGCAGGAGCAGGTGAGCTTTTGCCTTATTACTATTTTTTGCAGCATCAGTGGGCAACAAAAATGGTTTTTTTACATGACTCTATGCGTTTAAAGCGTCCTTTTACCCCAGCAGAGCTTGCGCCTTTTTTAAAATTCCACTGGCACTTTTCTTCGCACCAATGGGATGAACAACCTGTGATTGAATCATTAATTAAACATTGCAATCATGCAGAGGAACTACTGCATTATAATAAGCAACACCATTTATGGGCAGGTTGCTTTGGGGTAAGTGCTATCATTGATCTGCAACTTTTACAGCAAGTAGAAGAAAAATATCAGTTTGTTAGTTCTTTAGTCGGTGTAATTCACTGTAGAAACCAACGATGTGCTTTAGAGCGTCTATTTGCTATGATCATGTTTAAAGAAAATTTAATTAATTTGGAAAACTGTTCAAATTTTGGGGAAATTTTTGCACACCCTTATGCTTTTCGTCATATGGATGAAGAGACAATTGAACGCGTGAAAAGATCTGGGTATAAAGGAGCAATCATCAAAAATTGGTGGGGTAGGTAGCATTAAATAAAAATTATCATTTTATTATTAAACGAGGAAAAAAGAGCAATGTCAAATTCTAATAATTATTTTCCTGCTTTTTCGGCAACCAAGCTGTTAAAAGAGCTATCTGAAAACCCTATTGATCTAACTCAAGAAAAAAACTTTACTTCTAACAGAATCAAGCAGTATTGCGCTGAGGCTTGTGGTTATAAGCTTTTATATGGTACGGAGCGCGTGGACGAAAAAGTGATGCAGGCGTTAGTGCAACTGGCCAAAGAGTCTGCAGCAGTGGAAAAAATGCAAGCAATGCAAAATGGAGCTATAGTCAATAAGATTCATCACCACCCTTGCGAGAATCGGGCAGCGCTACATACAGCTACAAGAGATCTGTTTGAAAATTCTAATGAGACGCAGCAAGCAAAAGAGGCAGCTAATCTAGCAAAAAATGAGGTGGAAAAATTAGAGAAGTTTTTAAAAGAGATTGAAAAAGAAAACCACTTTGATCAGCTTATTTCTATTGGAATTGGCGGCTCCGATCTTGGCCCAAGAGCAACTTACTGCGCGCTTAAAACTTTTATAAAAACCGATAAAATAGTCCATTTTATTTCGAATGTCGATCCTGACGATGCAGCGCAGGTACTTGGGCAAGCTAATTTAAAAAAAGCGCTTGTCGTTGTTATCTCTAAATCAGGAACCACTTTAGAAACAAAAATTAATGAAGAGCTGGTACGTGCAGAATTTAAAAAACAGGGAATTGACGCTACTAAGCAGATGATTTCTATCACAATGCCTCAAACGCCTATGGATGACCGCCATAGATACAGAGAAACTTTTTATATTTGGGATTGGATCGGCGGACGCTATTCCGTTACTTCTATGGTAGGCGGCTTTATGCTCGCTTTTGCTTTTGGCATCGATACATTCAAGGAGTTTTTAAAAGGCGCTCATGCCATGGACAAAACCGCTCTTGCAGCTGATATTGATAAAAACCTTCCTCTCTTACTAGCTTTACTCTCTATTTGGAATCACAATTTTTTAAATTATTCCACTACAGCGCTTATTCCTTATTCGCAAGCGCTGCTTCGCTATCCTGCACATATTCAGCAAGTAGCTATGGAATCGAATGGTAAATCTATTGATAAACAAGGAAAATTTGTAGATTTTCAAACAGGCGGCATTATTTGGGGCGAACCTGGCACAAACGGTCAACACTCCTTTTTTCAGCTTCTTCATCAAGGAACTGCTATTACACCGGTAACTATGATTGGTTATAAAGAGAGTCAAAGCGGCCTTGATATTGAAATAGAGGGAACTACCTCACAAGAAAAACTACTTGCTAACTTATTTGCACAAAGCCTGGCTCTAGCAATTGGTCAAAAGTCAAATAATCCCAACCAATACTTTTCTGGAAACAGGCCTTCTAATATTTTGCTAGCTAATCAATTAACTCCTTTTAGTCTGGGAGCTCTTTTATCGCTTTTTGAACATATGGTTGCTTTTCAAGGGTTTATTTGGAATATCAACTCATTTGATCAAGAAGGAGTACAATTAGGTAAACTACTTGCTAACAAGATTATTGATCGTTTTGCTGCAAAAAAGGAGAAAATAGCAAAAGAGAAAGATCCTTTAGTCGATAGCTACTTGCATCATTTAGATCAATTGAGTTAAGATAAGCACTTTTTTATTAAAAAAGTTTTTGTTTATAAAAAAAAAACGAAATGAAATCTCAAATCTTGTTTTTTATAAAAAATAACGATTTTTTTATAAAAAATAACGAGATTTGAGATGTTATTTCGTTTTTTTTATAAAAAAAATGTTTTTTGTATAAAAAAGTTTATAAAAAAACACTGCCGTGGGGTAAAGTACGCTAATTTGCTGGCTAAGATAGTATAATGATAGTCAGATACGAAGCCGGAATCT